>NZ_BMHO01000001.1:0-196132 GCF_014640975.1 Microbacterium faecale | reverse complement strand
GAACCAGGCCCGGATCCTGAGCCGAGCCCCGACCCGGAGCCGAGTCCCGACCCTGAGCCGTCCCCGGGTCCCGAGCCGTCCCCGGATCCTGAGCCGAGTCCCGACCCTGAGCCGTCCCCGGACCCCGGACCGAGCCCGGACCCCGAACCGAGCCCGGACCCTGAGCCGAGTCCCGACGAGGAGCCGACGCCTGAGCCCGCGCCCGACGAGGACGGTCCGTCAGAGGACCCGGAGCCGGATGACCTCCGGCCAGCCGGTGGCGACACCGCGGCTGGCTTCGTGGCGGCGTCGATCCTGCTGCTCCTCGTTGGCGCCGTGCTCATCGCCCGCCGACGGACCCGGGCCGCCCAGTAGGGTCTCGGCCGCCGCGTTCCGGTCGCGCAAAAGCAACTTCATTGCCCCATAAAGGTGCTTTTGCGCGACGGGAACCGCCGGGTCCGTGGTCTACGCGCAGTGGTTCGTCGTCAGGGGCTGCTCGCCGTCGCGGTCGATCGTGATGTGCACCCCGCCGTCGTCGCGCACGTCGACCTCGGCGATCATCGTGAAGTGCACGTCTTCGTCGACCGGGATCACGGCGCCGTTCGAGTAGCACAGCACCGAGAGGGAGATGTGCGCGACGCCGGACGTGGATGACACGCGCCAGTCATCGCCGTCGGGCACGAGCGCGGTGCGCGGATACGTCGCGATGCTCCAGTCGATGTCCGGCTGCGCGATGCCCCACGAGGCGTCGTATCCGAACGGGCAGTCGCCCGGCTGCAGCACGGACTGGGTCGTGCATGTCTCGTCGAGGAAGTTCTCCACGCTCGACTGCACGACGTTCGTCAGTTCGCGGGTCGGCACGGTCTGAACGTCGAGGGGGATCTTCTCGAGGAGCCCGGTTGCACGCACTTCCTCGGCGGGCGCGGACGTCGCGGCGGTGTCGACGGCCACGTCGTACACGCCGGGAGAGAAGGTCAGCAGGGAGATGGTGTCGAGCGGCTTGGCGTCGACGCCAGCGGGCGAGATCTGGCGCTTATCGATCTCGAAGTCGTTCACGCTGAAGCGCCAGGATCCGCGGACAGTGAGGTCGATGACCGCGAGCGGGCTGGTCTCGAATCTCCAGGCGGGAACGAGGCCATCGCTCTCGTCGCGCTCGACGCGGAAGACCATCTGATCGGATTCGCCATCGAGCGTGAACTCGAGGGTGACGACGTGCACCTCACGGTCGCCCGTCATGGTGGCGACATCGTCGACGACGCGGACGTCGTCGATCTCGCTGACGAGCGCGGCCGAACGCAACAGTGCCTCGGACGCGTAGCCGCGATCGATCTCCTCGAGCTCGGCGAATTCGGGCGTGACTCCGGGAATGGCGAGAGCCCCGGACGCGTCGCCGGCGGCGATCGTCTCGACGTACCGCTCGGCGAACGCGCCCGGTCCCCAGAACTCCTTGTAGAGCGCGAGAAACCCCACGACGATCGCGCCGATCACAACGGCGAGCAGTCCGAGAGCGAGAAAGAGCTGGCCGACCGGGTGCGAAGAGCGGCGCGCGCGCTCGACGGATCCGGGGGACATGGCACAAGTCTAGGAACGCGCGCCGTGCGTCCGGTGCCAGCGGAGCGAGTCGTTACACATCGTTGCCCGCGCGCGTTCCGAGGAACGCGCGCGGCTTGGCGCAGGATCGACGGCGCGTGCGCGCTCGCCCACTCCCGGCGGGGATCCCCGCGTCACCCTCGAGAGGTGCTTGATAATATCGCCAGCATGGCATTCGGGGGGACGGATAGCCCGGCCACGGGTCGTGCAACAGGGCGTGAATCGAAGCATCGCGCCAGGATCCACAGAGTCGTGTGCGGGCTCGTCGTGGCGATACTGCTGGGCGGACTCGCCGCGGTCACCCCGCATGGGGTCACCGCCGTCCCTGCCGCCGCGGTTACGCCGCACGCGTTCGCCGCCCCCGCCGCCGCGACGACCGCCCCGGCCGCCGCGGCCTCCGACCCGGCCGCCGCGAGTACGGCGCGTGCCGATCCCGATTCCAGCCGCCCGATCTACCGGTTCTGGAGCGAAGGCTACGGCAACGCGCACTTCTACACGATCGACCATGCTGCGGCGCAGGAGGTGCACAGCGCGGACGGGTGGTGGACCTACGAAGGCACCGACTTCCGCGTCTGGCCGACCACATCGAACGGGTGCCCGTCCGGCACCGCACCCGTTTACCGCTTCTGGTCGCCGAAGTTCACCTCGCACTTCTACACGATGAACTCTTCCGAGGCCGAGGACCTCCGCCGTGGCGACGCCAACTGGGACGCTGAGGGCGTGCGGTTCTGCGCGTTGTCGAAGCAGCAAGGCGACACGGCCGCAGTGCACCGGTTCTGGAGTTCGAAGTTCGGCAAGCACTTCTACACGTCGAACGCGTCGGAAGCGCAGCAGCTGCGCGCGAACGACCACAACTGGACCTACGAGGGCGTCGCCATGCACGCGCCCACGTCGGGGGCGGCCTCTCCTCCCATCACGGGTGCCCCCGCGCCTCGTGTCGGATGTCAGTCGCCCGAGATGCCAGCGGCGATCGCCGCTCACGACGCGCGGAAGATCATGCGCCTCTTCGGCGGAGCCGGGGCCATGCGCAACGCGATCGCTGGCGGCCGGGCCGCGTGCGTACCGCTCGACGACCCGGAGCTGCCGTGGGTCGTCGTGAACAAGCATCGCGCCGTGTCGCCCATCGGCTACGTGCCGCCGTCGCTCACGGTGCCGTCGTCATCTCTTGTCGGCGGCGGCCTGCGCAGCAACGTGGTCGGATGGTACGAGCGCATGCAGCGTGACGTCGCGGGTTCCGGTGCCGGCTCCATCGCCCTGACGAGCGGCTACCGCTCGTACAGCACCCAGGCCGCGATCCACCGCAGCCAGGTCGATCGCCTCGGCGTGACCGAAGGCGAACGGCTCGCCGCTCGCCCCGGATACAGCGAGCATCAGATCGGACTCGCGGCGGACGTCGTGGCGTGCGGCGGGGGCGGCTGCGGGTCGATCTACTCGTTCCCGGACACTGCCCAGGAGCGATGGCTGCGAGAGAACTCCTGGCGGTACGGATGGATCGTGCGGTACGAGTCGGGTAAGACGAGCACCACGGGTTACAACCCCGAACCATGGCACCTCCGATACATCGGCCCCGACCTCGCCCAGGTGTACCACGACGGCGGGTACCGCTCGCTGGAGGAGTTCTTCGGCCTTCCGGCAGCCCCGAACTACCGTTGAGGACGGGCCTCAAACGGCCCGCCGTTAGACTGTCCAGATGCCGGAACCCGCCCTTTCTGCTGAACAGGAAGCGCTGTTCCGGCTCATCGAGGACACGCAGGAGCACGTGTTCGTCACGGGTCGCGCCGGCACCGGCAAGTCGACACTGCTGCGGCACCTGACCTGGAACACGTCCAAGCAGATCGCGATCTGTGCGCCCACCGGCGTCGCCGCCCTGAACGTCGAAGGGCAGACGATCCACTCGCTCTTCAAGCTCCCAATCGGGCTCATCGCCGACAGTGACATCGAGCAGTCGGGTCCCACGCGGAAGATCCTGAACGCCATCGACACCCTCGTGATCGACGAGATCTCGATGGTCAACGCCGACCTGATGGACGGCATCGACCGCTCGCTGCGGCAGGCGCGCGCGCGTCGCAAGGAGCCGTTCGGCGGTGTGCAGGTCGTGATGTTCGGGGATCCGTACCAGCTCGCGCCCGTGCCTCCGCGGGGCGACGAGGCCAAGTACATCGCCGACCACTACCGCTCGTTCTGGTTCTTCGACGCGAAGGTGTGGGCGGGGGAGCAGGCGGGCGACGGCCTGATCGAGATGGGGCGCCACGGCGCGGACCTGCACATCCGCGAGCTCACCCACATCCACCGTCAGGACGACGACGCGTTCAAGGTCATGCTGAACGCCGTGCGGTACGGACGAGTGACCGCGGACATCGCGCAGAAGCTGAACGAGGTCGGTGCGCGCACGCCGCCCGAAGACGATGCGGACCCGGTGATCACGCTGGCGACGCGTAACGACCGCGTCAACGCGATCAACGCGAAGCATCTCGAGGCCCTTCCGGGGCGCGAGCAGACGGCTGTCGCCGACGTCACGGGCGACTTCGGCCGCGGCGACGCGTATCCGGCCGACGAGCATCTCGCGCTCAAGGTCGGCGCGCAGGTCATGTTCCTGCGCAACGACATCGGATCCGGTGGGGAGCCGCCGCGCTGGGTCAACGGCACGATCGGCACGGTGACGAAGATCCTGCCCGACACGGTGCGCGTGGACGTCGACGGTGACGAGTTCGACGTGGAGCCCGCAGTCTGGGAGAAGTATCGCTATGCGTACGACGCGTTCCAGAAGAAGCTCTCGCGCGACGTCGCGGCCGAGTTCACACAGTTCCCGTTGCGCCTCGCCTGGGCGGTGACGATCCACAAATCGCAGGGCAAAACCTACGATCGCGCGGTCATCGATCTCGGGGCGGGCGCTTTCGCGCCCGGACAGACCTACGTTGCGCTATCACGGCTCAGTTCGCTCGACGGACTGTACCTGTCGCGGCCCCTCAGGCCGCGGGATATTCGCGTCGATGAGGACGTGCGTCGCTTCATGAAGAACGCCTGGGAACGGCAGGGATCCCAGATGCGCGCGGTGCCCAGTTGATCTCAGCGACGAGACCGTAGACTCGAAAAATCGCTTCCCAGGGGGTTACATGAGCTTCTCCTTCCGTCGCGGCCGCGTCGGTGGCGCTGTCGCGGTGTTCGCGGCTGCTGCGATGCTCCTCACGGGGTGCACGGGCGACGAGCGTCCCGCGCCTGCGGACATCGCGGATCCGCTTCCCGAAGAGGTCACCGAGCGTCTGCAGGCCGCCAGCGAGCGCGCAGCCGCGGCGGCGGGCGCGCCCGGCGCGATCGTCGGCGTCTGGGTGCCGTGGGCCGGCGAATGGGTCTCGGGCGTCGGGGAGACGGAGCCGGGCTCGGGCGTGCAGCCATCGCCCGAGATGACATTCCGCGCGGCGACCGTGACGCGATCGATGACGTGTGACGTGCTCTACGCGATGGATGGCGGCGCGGTCGACCTCGACGACAGCCTCACCGAGTACGTGCACAGCGTGCCGCACCTCGACGAGGTCACCCTCGTCGACCTCTGCGATGGTGTCGCGGGCCTTCGTTCATCGGACTCCGGCAATTGGAATGCGATGCTGAGCAACCCGACGCGTGAGTGGTCGCCGCGCGAGTTCGCGGCCACCGGCCTCGGCGCGGGACAGGGCAAGGTCGGCGTGTGGGCAGAGTCCGACACGTCGTTCTTCCTGCTCGGCCTCGCGCTTGAGAACGCCTCGCGCACGACGATGCGCGAGTTGTACGAGCGCTACGTCGCCGAGCCGCAGGGCCTCCACAACACGGTGCTGCCGAACGACCAAGCGTCCGCGCCCGGATCCGAGCCGCTTCCGGGGTTCTATACCTCCTCGAGCGCGCGCGAGAACGGCTGCGAGGAGCCCCCGCGCGACATGACGGAGCTGTCGGCCTCGATCGGATACGCCTCCTCGGGCGTCGTCTCAGATGTTGCCGATCTCGGCTCATACGTTGCCAATGTGGCCGCCTCGGCCGGGTCGGGTGACGACCTCGCCCCGCGATGGGCCCGATCGGTGCCCCTGGAAGACGACGGGGCACAGTGGATGCGCGCGGCGGGCGGCAACCGCCTGCTCGGATCGATGCTCGGCCAGCAGGGCAAGATCTTCGGGTACTCGACCGCCGCATACAGCGACATCGACACCGGCCTCACCGTCGTCGTCGCGCTCAACAACTCGGCCGCCGGCGGCGACCTGGCGGGGGCTCTCGCACGCGAGCTCGCCGCGATCGCCTTCGAGACGCCGAGTGAGGATCGCCCCGAGACGTCGCTGCCCTGGACCGCCGACCAGGCGCACCAGGCGGTCGGCGACGCGGCCGTCTGCCCGATCGAATAGTCATGCTACGGCCGCCCGTCTCGATTCCGGATCCGCGCACGCTGCGAACTGAGATCGTGAGGGCGCGATGACACGGGCGCCCGCCTGGGCCGGGCTGGTGTGGCTCGGACTCGCCTGTCAGGAAGTCGGCGCCGCCCTCGCGGTGACGCTATTCCCCCGCGTCGGGGCGATCGGAATGGTCGCCCTCCGGCTCGTGTTCTCGGCCGTCGTGCTCATGGCCATCGCCCGCCCGCGGATCCGCGGGATCGCGCGATCGTCGTGGTGGGCGGTCGTGCGCCTCGGCATCGCAATCGCCGTCATGAACGGGCTGTTCTACCTGGCGCTTGACCGGCTCGCGCTCGGTGTCGCGGTGACCTTCGAGGTGCTCGGACCACTCGTCTATGCGGTCGTCGTCGCACGGCGTGCGTCGGCGTGGGTGTGGGCCGGTCTCGCGCTCTGCGGCGTCATCGCGCTCGGCGGGGGCGGATGGGATCGCCTCGACGCGTGGGGTGTCGTCTTCGCGCTCGGCGCTGCCCTGATGTGGGCGTTCTACATCCGCTCGTCGGCGGACGTCGGGCGTGCGTTCCCCAAGCTCGACGGACTCGCCCTCGCGATGGTCGTCGGAACGCTCCTGAGCCTGCCGGTCGCGAGCTTCACCGCGGGCGCCGCTCTGCTGGATCCGTGGCTCCTGCTGCTCGGTGCGGGCGTCGCGATCCTGTCGTCGACGATCCCCTACGGTCTCGAGCTTCTCGCTCTGCGTCGCCTCAGCCAGGCCGCGTTCGGGATCCTCATGAGCCTGGCCCCCGCGACCGCCGCGCTCGCGGGATGGCTCCTGCTCGGGCAGGCGATGTCGTGGCTCGAGATCGTCGGGCTCACGATCGTCGTGATCGCCTCGGCCGGCGCCGTGCTGGTCAAGCCGCGTCGCGAGCGCGGCGACGAGGATCCGTTCACCGACACGGGCCCGATCACGACCTCGCTGTCGTAGCCGCCCGTCATGCCCCGCGGCGCTTCGCGCGCGGCACGGCCACGTACCGCCCGGGTCGGTGGTTGACCGCGATCACGACGTTCATCACGACGACGCCGAGAGCGGATGCCGCGAGTACAGGCCATGGCGCAATGGCGAGCGACGACAGCACGACCGCGGCGTCGCCCACGAGCATCACGTAACCGGCACGGAGGCCGAACCTCTCCTGGAGGATCAGCCCGATGATGTTGAATCCGCCCATGCTCGCGCCATGGCGGAACAGGATGATGATTCCCACCGCGGCCACGACGGCGCCGATGGTCGCCGCGTAGAACGGGTTGAGCGCGATGTCCCCGAGCACGCCGATTCCTTCGATCGCGTGGAATGACGCGAACGCCGATACGAGGGCGATTGCGAGGCCGCTGCGCAGGACGAAGCCCCACCCCTTGCCGCGGATCGCGAGGGCGAAGAAGGGCAGGTTGACGAGGAGGAACAGCGGGCCGAACGGCAGCGGCGTCGTGTAATCCAAGAGCAGGGTGAGCCCCGCTGTGCCGCCGGTGACGACGCCGCCTGCGCGGAGGAGGAACAGCGCGACAGAGACCACCACGGTGCCGCATAGGATGCCGAGCGCGTCGTCCATGACGGAGTGCTCGGGCGCGGGGTGTGGAACGGGGATTTCACTGGTCACTCGTCCGATGGTGCGCCGGTTGCGGGGAATGCGCAACCGCACGAGGGGACTCTGAGCAGAATGCGCGGTCGCGGTGACGTGTCCGCGTAGGCGTCAGGAGCCGTCCCGTGCACTGACGCTCGTGGGGATCCGCGTGCTCGCGTGGTGGGACGAGGAACGAGACGAGGGCGCCCCCGCAGCGACCTGCAGCAGCCTCAGGCGGCGCGCCATCTGGAAGTCGCGTGGTCGCGTCAGCGGATCCGATGATCCTGTGTGCCAGTCGCACGGTTCAGCCCCGCACGAACTTCTTGGGACCCGCTTCGAAGGCGTAGCGTGGCAGCGAGGCGCGCGGTGCGCCCCGATGCCGAACGAAGGAGTTCCCATGAGCCGATCGCTCGCCGACGCTATCGCCGCTGCTGGTAGCCCCGTCGACCTGCTGCGCAATGCGCCGGCCGCACCGACCGTGTTCCCGGTGCGCGCGGAGTTCAGCAACTGGCGCTCAGAGCAGCGGGCGTGGCGCGAATCGGTGGCTCTTCTCGACCAGTCGCATCACATGACCGATCTGTTCCTGTCGGGGCCCGATGCGCTCGAACTGTTGAGTCGCGTCGGCGTCAACAGCTTCGCGACGTTCCCCGCCGGTCGCGCGAAGCAGTTCATCGCGGTCAACCACGAAGGCTTCCTGATCGGCGACGCAATCCTGTTCCACCTCGAGCCGGGCCAGTTCGACCTCGTCGGCCACCCCATGGTGATCGACTGGGTGCAGTTCCACGGCGAGACGGGCGGGTATGACGTGACGTTCGAGCGCGACGGCAACTCGATCGTCCGCGACGGCGACCCCACGCTCTACCGATACGAGCTGCAGGGCCCGCGCGCGCTCGCGCTCATGGAGAAGGTGACCGGCGCGCCCGTGCCCGAGACGCGGTTCTTCCACATGGCGGAGTTCACGATCTCCGGCCAGCACGTGCGCGCGCTGCGACACGGCATGGCGGGGCAGCCCGGATTCGAGCTCTTCGGTCCGTGGAGTGACGGCGACGCGGTGCGGGAGGCGCTCCTCACCGCGGGGGAGGAATTCGGCCTCGTGCGCGTTGGCGCCAAGGCGTACTCATCGGCGAACCTCGAGTCCGCGTGGGTGCCGTCGCCGCTCCCCGCGATCTTCACTGGTGAGCAGATGGATGCGTACCAGCGGTGGCTCCCCGCCGCGGCGGCCGGATCCCTTGCGGGCAGTCTCACATCCGACGACATCGAGGACTACTACGTCACGCCGTACGACCTCGATTACGGGCGCACGATCGCGTTCAACCACGACTTCATCGGACGCGCCGCTTTGGAACGGATCGCCGAGCACGCGCCGCGTCGAAAGGTGACGCTCGTCTGGAACCCCGACGATGTCGCCGCGGTGCAGCGCTCGCTCATGGAGGACGGGACACCCGCGAAGTACATCGACTTCCCCAAGGCGCGCTACGGGCTGTACCAGATCGACCGCGTGCTGCGCGACGGCGACGACGTGGGAATCTCGCACGACGTGGGCTACATCACCAATGAACAGGTGTTCGCGTCGCTCGCGAGCGTGGACGTCGCGCACGCCGAGCCGGGCACTGAGGTCACCGTGCTGTGGGGTGAGGACCCCGTCTCCCGCAAGCCCATCGTCGAGCCGCACCGCCAGGTCTCCATCCGCGCCACCGTCGAGCCGGCGCCCTACTCGCGTTACGCGCGCGAGAATTACCGCCGCTGACGGGGCGGAGGGATCCGCGGAAGGACGGGTGCGAATGCGTTACGATTCGAGATCTCAACCAAGATTGTGGACACTTTTGGTACGAACGCGTAGTAACGTGCAACGGTAACCCTTGTCGTGGGCGTGATCCGCCCCGTCGCCCGACTGCACGTCTCGCATTGCCGCGAGAGGAGAGACATCAGCGATGGCCGCTCGATTGACCCTTTCAGACGTCAACCTCCGATTCGGAGGCGTCACGGTGCTGTCCGACGTTGGCTTCGATGTCGAGCCGGGCGAGGTCCTCGGCCTCGTCGGCCCGAACGGCGCCGGCAAGACCTCGCTGTTCAACTGCATCAGCGGGCACTACCGTCCCACGTCCGGATCGATTCGGATCGACGGGGACGAGGTGGCCGGATCCGCGCCGTCGAAGCTGAACAGGCGCGGCCTCGCCCGCACGTTCCAGCACCCCGCGCTGCAGCTCAACCACACCGTGCTCGAGAACGTCATGCTCGGTGCGCACACGCGCCTCCCGGGCGGACCCGTCACCTGGGCCTTGCGCATGCCGCCGACCGGTCGCCGCGAGCGCGAGGTCCGAGACGAGGCGATGGCGCTTCTCGAAGGGCAGGGCCTCGGCTGGGCCGCAGCCTCGCGCGCCGACGAGCTGTCGCATGGCCTGCACAAGGCCGTCGAGCTGTGCCGCGCGCGGATGTCGCATCCGTCGCTGCTGCTGCTCGACGAGCCCGCGGCGGGACTGTCGCACGGCGAGGTCGAGCAGCTCATGGAGACGGTGCGACACGTGACCAAGAACGGCGAACTGACCGTCGTGGTCGTCGAACACAACATGGGCGTCATTTCTGCGCTCACCGACCGCGTGGTGGTGCTCAACCACGGCAGCAAGTTGATGGAGGGCACGGCGGCCGAAGCGCAGGCCGACCCGCGCGTGATCGAGGCCTACCTCGGAACGGAGGCCGCAGATGACGCTGCTTGAGCTCGACGCTGTCAGAGCATCGTACGGAAAGGTGCAGGTGCTCCAGGACGTCTCACTCTCGGTTCCCGACGGCGGCGCCGTAGGGATCCTCGGGGCGAACGGAGCGGGAAAGACGACGACATTGCGCGCGATCTCCGGCACCGTGAACGTCCGCGGGCGGATCACGTTCGATGGCATCGACATCACCCGATCGGGACCCGAGAAGGTCGCGTCACTCGGCATCGCGCACGTGCCGGAGGGGCGTGGCACACTGCCGAACCTCTCCGTTCGCGAGAACCTGCGTGTCGGCGCATACCTGCGCAAGGACCGACGGGGCATCGCGCAGGACATCGACTTCGTGCTCGAACTGTTCCCCCACCTGGAGCGCCGCATCGGACAGAATGCGTCCACGCTCTCCGGCGGTGAGCAGCAGATGCTCGCGATCGCCCGCGCCTTCATGGCCAAACCGCGACTGCTGGTCCTCGACGAGCCTTCGCTCGGTCTCGCGCCGTCGACGTCGCAGGACGTCTACGACTCGATCCAGCGCCTCCGGGACGAGTCGGGGATCGCGATGCTCGTCGTCGAGCAGAATGCGAACCTCGCCTTCCGGATCGTGGAGTCGGCGACGGTGCTCGAAACGGGACACAGCGTGTTGAGCGGCACCGTCGAGGAGCTCAAGGGCCGCGACGAGATCAGGAAGGCGTACCTCGGGGGCTGACATGGGAACCTTTATCCAGCTCGTCGTCGACGGTCTCGGCACCGGGTCGATCTACGCGGCTCTCGCGCTCGCGATCGTGCTCGTGAACCAGTCGACCGGCATGATCAACTTCGCTCAGGGTGGCATGGCCGTGCTCGCGGCGTACTTCGTATATGCCTTCGTCGGCATGGGGATCCCGCTCATCGTCGGCATTCTGCTGGCGGTCATCGCCGCGTTCATCTTCGGCGCGCTCATCGAACGCGTGCTGATTCGGCGCTTCGAGGGCGGCGATCCCGACACGGCCATCGTCGTGACGGTCGGTCTCCTCACGCTCATCACCGGCATCTGCGGCTGGATCTGGTCCTACAACAACCTGCGGCTGCCGTGGCTGTTCCCCGAGGCGACGTTGAGCTTCCTCGGCGCCACGGTCAGCTGGAAGTCGCTCGGCACGTTCCTCGTGATCCTCGCGGTGATGGCTCTGATCCAGCTGCTGTTCCGCGGGACGAAGCTCGGCCTCGCGTTGCGGGCTGTCGCCGACAACCGCGCCTCCGCCGCGCTGTCCGGCATCAACGTCGGACGCCACCTCATGGTCGGGTGGGGCCTGGCCGCCGCGCTCGGCGCGGTCGCCGGTGCCCTCATCGCGCCGCGGCTGTCGCTCACCCCGGGCATGTTCGACACGGTGCTCGTGTACGCGCTCGCCGCGGTGATCCTCGGCGGCCTGTCGAGCCCGATCGGGGTCGTGGTCGCCGCCTGGATCATCGGCGTACTCGAGAACCTCGCGGCCGTGTACGTGCCGTTCGTCGGACACGACCTGAAGATCGCCGTGCCGTTCGTGCTCCTGTTCATCGTGCTGCTCGTGCGCCCCCAGGGGCTGTTCGGGCGCAAGACCGTCGTGCGAGTGTGAGGAAACAGATGTCCGCTCCTGCCCACGATCTCACCGCACCTCTGACAGCGCCGAAGCCCGGCGGCCGCCCCTGGTGGCACTACGTCATCGCCGCGGCCCTCGTCGTCGTGCTCGTCGCCGCGCCGCTCGTGCTCCAGGTCGAGGTCAACCAGCAGCTCGCGAGGGTCGGCGTCTTCGCCGTCGCGGTGCTCGGCCTCAACGTCATCATGGGGTACACCGGCCAGGTGTCGCTCGGCCAGATCTTCTTCGTCGGGTTCGGCGCCTACGTCACGGCGTACGGGGTCAACAACGACTGGCCGCTCGTGCTCACGATCATCGCCGCGATCGCGCTGCCGGCTGTCGCGGGTCTGATCGTGGCGTTCGCCGCGGCGCGGCTTGGTGGGCTCGCGATCGCGATGGTGACGATCGCGCTTCCCGTCATCGGCGTCCCGCTCGCGAAGCGGCTCTCCGATCTCACGGGCGGATCCCAGGGCACGTCGGCGCGCTTCTCGAGCGCCCCCGACTGGTCTGGGCTCGCCAACGACCAGTGGCACTACTACGTCGTGCTCGTCACCGCCGGAATCTGCTTCGTCCTCGTCGCCAATCTCACGCGCGGGAAGTTCGGCCGCGCGCTCGCGATCGTCAAGGAGAACGAGAACGTCGCCAAGTCGATGGGCATCTCGCCGTACCGCTACAAGGTGATGGCGTTCACGATCGCCGCGATGATCGGCGGCGTGGCCGGCTTCCTCTACATGGTCGTCATCCAGTACACGAGCCCCGAGACGCTCGCGTTCCATCACTCGATCAACCTGCTCGCCTCGATGGTCGTCGGTGGCGCCGCGAGCATCTTCGGTTCGCTGCTCGGAGGCGCTTACTACGTGTTCGTGCCGAGCATCACCAACGAGATCGCGCCGACGCTCACCGCGCTCATCCAGGGCATCATCCTCCTCGCGGTGCTGATCGTCCTGCCGGGCGGGCTCGCGAGCGTGCCGCATCGGATCCGCCGCTGGTTCCGCGCCCGGCGATCGACGCGACGCGCGGACGCCCCCACCGACTCCTGATCTTCCTTCCCATCACCAACAGAGAGGTTCAGCAATGACCCTGAACAGCAGAAAGTCGCAGCTGATCGGCGCCGTGGCCGTCGGTTCCGCACTCGCTCTCGTGCTCGCCGGCTGCGGCCGCGACGACGCGGGCGGCGGATCCGGTGGCGACGGCGGCGAGGCCGCAGCGAGCCCCGGCATCACCGACGAATCGATCACGCTCGGTGTCACGACGCCGCTGTCGGGCGGCACCGCCGGTCCCGGCAACTGCACCGTGGCCGGACTGGTCGCCTACATGGGCGAGCGCAACGCCGAGGGCGGCATCGAGTTCGGCGACGGCAACACCCGCACCGTCGACGTCGAGGCATGGGACGACACGTACGACCCGCAGAAGGCACTGCAGAACTTCCAGCAGAATGCGGGCGATGTGTTCGCCTTCACCTCCGGACTCGGCACGCCGACGAACCTCGCATACCGCGAGGCCGCGATCGACGAAGAGGTGCCGCAGGTGCTCGTACAGACCGGCGACCCGATCTTCTCCGACCAGACTGAGAGCCCGTGGCAGCTCGGCTTCGTGCCGACCTACATGAACGAGGGCGCCGCGTTCGGTGAGATGCTCGCCTCCTCCGGCGACGACGTCTCGGTCGCGATCCTGTCGCAGAACGACGACTACGGCGAGGGCTACGTCGAGGGCTTCAAGGAGGCGGTCGAGGGCTCCGGCGTCGAGATCGTGGCCGAGCTGACCTACGAGGCCACCGACACGTCCGTCGACGCGCAGATCACCGAGCTGGCGTCGACCGACGCCGACGTGTTCGTCAACGCCATGTCGATCACCCCCCTCATGATCTCGACGATCGAGAAGACGCGTGAGCTCGGCTGGTCGCCCAGCTGGTTCCTGCCGTCGAACACGTCGAGTCCCGTGGCGATCCTGGATCCGGCGAACGCCGACCCCGAGGACGGCTTCTACACGGTCTCGTTCGCGAAGGCGCCGCAGTCGCCCGCGTTCGCGGAGGACGAGGACGTCCAGACGTTCCTTTCGTCACTCGAGGAGTACTCGAGCAACTACACCACGACGCCCGACTTCCCCCACTGCATGTGGAGCTACATGATCGGTGCGACGCTCGACGAGGCGTTCCAGAACATGACCGAGCCGACGCGTGAGTCGTTCATGGAGGCCCTGCGCGGCGTTTCGGACCTGCAGGCGCCGCTCATGCTCGACGGTACTGCGGTTGACGCCACGCAGGACGGCCAGCCCGCGGTGTCGAGCCTGGTCGTGCAGCAGTACAACGGAAACGGCTACGAAACGGTCGACGAGCTCGAGTGAGTCCGTGCCGTGAATGACGGGGCGTTCGCACCTGGTGCGGGCGCCCCGTCGTCGTGCGGATCCGTCAGAGGCGGGTGCCGAGCAGCTCGATGATGCCGTCGAGGTGCGTGCGCGTCGCGATCTCGGCCGCGTCCGCGTCCTTCGCCACCACGGCGTCGATGATCGCGACGTGCTCGGGGGCGGATCGTGCCGCCCGGCCCGGTTCGTAAGCGAGCCGGAACTGGTGCCGGGCCGATTGGGCGCTGAGGCGCTCGAGCAGTTCTCGGGCGGTGTCGTGATCCGCGATGTCGCGCAGCCGGGCGTCGAGCTCCTGATTCAGCCGCGCGTAACCGACGAGGTCGCCCGAGGATACGGCGGCTTCGAGCTCGTGACCCAGGTCGCGCAGGTTGTCGGCCTGTGCGCTCGTGATGGACGCGGCGGCCTTCCGAGCGACGAGCGTCTCGAGCCCGATGCGCGCCTCGACGATCTCGATTGCCTCGCTCACACTGATGGCGCGGACGCGCGCCCCGCGGTTGGGGAGGCGCTCGACGATGCCCTCGGCGGCGAGGCTCAGCAACGCCATTCGCACGGCGGCGCGCGAGGCATCGAAGCTCTCGCTGAGGTCCGCCTCGATGAGGCGCTGGTTCGGGGCGAATTCGCCTTCGAGGATCGCGTGTCGGATCCGTGCGCTCAGGTCGTCGGCACTCGGCTCTGGCGTACTCGTCCCGGCCGTCGGCATGCGCGTCCCTTCGTTGCGGCAGGTCGTGCGCCGCGGAGATCACCCGTGCGTCATTGCGCCAGGCTCTTCGCCGACGCTACCGCGCTGGCTGGGATTGTCAACCAAATCTGCGCACACTATTGGCGCGAATCCGTTTGGCCCGCGCACAGACGGGCGGCCCCGGATCCGTGTCGATCGGGGGCCGCCTTGACGCGTCGTGCGCTCAGAGAGCGCCGGTGGAGCGCCAGCCGCCCTGGTAGGTCTCGCGAGCGACCGTCGAGTAGGGCGTGGGGCTCACAATGGCGCGCACCTTCAGCTGCTGGTGCGGCTCGACCGTGGTCTTCTCGCTGCCGCCGTCGGGCTCGCCCCAGACGACCGTGACCTCGGCGCCCTCCGGGACGTCGCGATCGACGGTGGCGAGGGAGAGGCCGCGCTTCTCGTTCGCGGTGACCCCCGTGAACAGCGACACACCGATGTTCGTCCCGTCGGCGTCGAGCACGGCGTCGAAGTTGCTGGACCCGTAGTTCGCGTTCGGCAGGTCGAAGAACTGGTAGCCGTCACCGTCTCGGTCGAGCACGGTCGTGAGGGCCTTGGCGAGATCCTCGTCGTTCCACGCCAGCGTCACCTTGCGGCGCTGCTTCTCCGGGTCGATGTTCTCGAGCGCGTCACGGCCGATGAAGTCGTGGTCGAACTTCACGAACGAGCCGTAGCCGAGCTCCCACGGGTTGAGGTAGTAGTCCTCGATGTTGTTCGAGACGAACGAACCGGCGATCGCGTTGATGGCCTCGTAGCTGTCTGCCGGCAGCCATTCGCGGTAGGCGCGCTCGGCCTCGCTCGAGTAGATTGCGGGCAGCGGCGAGGGGATCCAGCCCGATTCAAGCGTGTTCGACGAGTATGCGCGCGATCCGCACGGCTCGATGCCGAACTCGGCGCCGGCCTCGAGGATCGCGTTTCGGATCTTCTCGTGCTCCGCGTACGGGCCCCACAGCTCGAGACCCGGGGCGCCGGCCATGCCATGGCGCAGCGTGCGCACGCGCGATCCGGCGATGTCGAGGTAGCCCATGTGGAAGAACTTGACCTTCTCGAGCGGGCCGCCGTTGAGCTTCTCGATGATGGGCCAGGCATTCGGCCCCTGGATCTGGAAGCGGTAGTAGTCGCGGGTGACGAGGTGGCCGTATGGGCGCGAGGGGGAGCGGTCGTCATAGCGCCACTCGACGTCGTACCCGCCGGTCTCGGCGTGGAAGTGCAGCCAGTTCGCACCCGGCGCGCGGCCGACGTAGACGTACTCGTTCTCGGCCTCGTGGAAGAGGATCCCGTCGCCGATCACGCCGCCGTTCGACGCCGTCGGCACAAACTGCTTGGCCGTGTTGAGCGGAAAGTTCGCGAAGCTGTTGATGCCGGTGTCGCTGAGCAGCTTCAGCGCGTCCGGGCCCTTCAGAAAGAAATTGACCATGTGGTGCGTCTGGTCATAGAGCACCGCGGTGTGGCGCCACGCCTTCTGCTCGCGCCGCCAGTTCGAGAACTCGGTGGGCACGACCGGATAGATGTACGTGCCCAGCTTCGAAATGCGCAGCAGTTCGACGGTGCTGCGACTCTCGTCGAGCAGTTCCTGCAGGTTTTTCGCCATGGTTGCTCCTTTGTGGCGTATCTGACGTCGTTGTCCGACGATTCCCGTGGCGGTGTTCCCGACCAGCGTGGTTCCCTCGGTGAAGACCTCGGCCTCACATACCGATGTCCATAGGTATCTCGTCAGCAAGATTGTAAACAAAATTCCCGCCATCCGGCAGGGGTTCGGCGGAAATCACCTGATTCGTGTGACGCTTGTGACCCTTCGTTGCGCCGCGAAGGGTCACAAGCGTCACACGAAGCGCGCTTCTGGCGGCGGGAGGGAAGTGGAGGGGCTGACGGGAATCGAACCCGCGCTGTCTGCTTGGGAAGCAGAAGTTCTACCATTGAACTACAGCCCCGAATGCGTTGAGCTTAGTCGCGGGCGAGGCACTTCTGCAAAGTAGACTCGAGCCGTGCTGCTCTCCGATCGTGACATCAACGCCGAACTCGATGCCGGGCGCATCAGCCTGGATCCTCTCGACCGCACGATGGTGCAGCCCTCGAGCGTCGACGTCCGCATGGACCGCTACTTCCGGCTGTTCAGCAACCACAAGTACCCGTTCATCGACCCAGCCGAGGACCAGCCCGACCTGACCCACCTGCTCGAGGTCGAGCCGGACGAAGCATTCGTGCTGCACCCCGGCGAGTTCGTCCTCGCGAGCACGTTCGAGGCCGTGACGCTGCCCGATGACGTCGCCGCGCGACTCGAGGGTAAGTCGTCGCTGGGGCGCCTCGGGCTGTTGACGCATTCGACGGCCGGCTTCATCGATCCGGGCTTCTCCGGTCACGTCACCCTCGAGCTGTCGAACATGGCGACGCTGCCGATCAAGCTGTGGCCGGGAATGAAGATCGGGCAGCTCTGCTTCTTCCGGCTCTCCTCGCCCGCAGACAACACGTACGGCGCGTACGGCAACCGATATCAGGGGCAGAACGGTCCGACCGCGAGCCGCTCGCACCTCAACTTCTCGCGTTCCGATGTCTCCGTCAGCGACGCGGGCTCGCGCGGCTCCTGACGCTCCGACAAGCGGATCCTGCCGGCCGACGAGCTGACAGGGCTCGGACAAGACACGTAGTCTCGCCCCATGGCTTACAACCCCGAGATCGCGGATCGCGTACGCGCGATCATCGAGGCCGCGGGGGCGGTTGAGCAGAAGCGCATGATGGGGTCGCTCGCGTTCATGGTCGACGGCAAAATGGCCGTCGGCGTCTCGGGTGACGAGGTGTTCTTCCCCGTCGGAGGCGGCGAGGCGCTCGACATCGCGCTGCAGCAGGGCGCGCACCGTCTCCAGTTGAAGAGCGGCGTCGACGTTCCATTCGCGGCGCTGACGGATCCCGACGACGACACGCTCGCTGAGTGGATCGGCGATGCGGTCGCGCGGGCTCGCGGGGAATGACCAGCGGTGTGACCGTCGGGACGGGGACCGCCGCGTTACGATCGTCTCGTTGAATCGCGGGTGACGCGACTCGTTCCGGGGAGAGCGGAGGGACAACACATGTTCAGCGCGATACTGGTCAGTTTGCTCGGTGTGGTGGTCCTCCTGTTCGCCATCGGCATCGTCGTGCTCGTGGTCGTCCTCCGCGGTCGCGCGTCGCGCCGCGACGGCGTCACGTACGCGCGACCGGACGCGGCAACGCCGGTCGACCCTCCGCGCGCAGAATCCGATCCCCGTGACGGTCAGACGCCTCCCGGCGCCCACTGACCCAACGGATCCGTTCTCGCTGCGTCAGACGCGTGCACGAACGATCGCGGCGATGCTCGGCGGGTTCAGATCGTGGTCGCTCGATTCGGCGTCGACCACGAACTCGGACGCGGGCATCGCCGCGTGCAGATCGTCGCAGGAGCTCATGAGCGCCGGGAACGTAGTCTCTCCTCGGAGGATCGTTACCGGCACGTCGACGCCGAGCATGGCGTCTGTCGGGACGGAGAGGCGGTGGGTGAGAACCGCGTCGTAGACGACCGACTGTGCGATCGCGACGAGCTCGGCGAACATCGGGCTCTGGCTCGTCTGCTCGATGATCGGCTCGGCGAGGCCGACCGCCTCGCGTTGGAACGTGGTGATCGCGTCGCCACCGCGCCCCTCGTCGACGAGCGCCTGCAGGCGTTCCGAGAGGTGCGGGTCGCGCGGATCCCCGTCGACGAACGAAACGGCGGCGGCCGACCCCGTCAGGTTGCGGGGCCGAATCGGTCCGCGGCGGCGCTCTGCTCCGCAAGCCGACGCAGAGCGGAGAGCAGCGGCTCCGCGAGGATCGTGCCGAGGACCGCGTATCGCAGCGCGTGCCGCGGATCCTCGGGCATGTGCGCCAACTCTGCCTCGGCGACCCTCGCGGCCGCGTTGATATGGGCGTCGAGTACGCCCTCCGGGATTTCGAAGTCCGCGTCGTCCGCGGCGTGGAGGGCGCGCGCCAGCTGCGCGAGCTCTGGGCCCGATGGATCGACCCTCCAGCCTGCGCGCTCCACGAGCGCCAGGGCGACGGACGTGTCGACGGCTTCCACCTCGTCGAGCGTCGCGTGCTGCGCAGCCCCGAGGGCTGTGAACATGTCCGCCCCGGGTTCGTCGATGACGCGCAGCACGTCGCGTACGCGCGCGACCGTGAGCTTCGCCGGCCCGAGGAGCGCGCGCACGAGGCGCAGACGCTCGACGTGCTGTTCGTTGTAGCGGGCCTGCGTCGCCGACGTGAGTTCCCCGGGCGGAAGGAGGCCTTCGCGCAGGTAGTACTTGATCGTCGCCGTGGCGATGCCCGCGCGGGCCGACAGCTCGGAGATTCTCATGGCACCTCTTGACAATAGATAGTGCAACTATCCAGTATTGGATAGCGACACTTTCTATTATGGCGAAGGGTGCGGAAGATGGCGAAGCCGGTGATGGGTCGAATGACTCACGACTACGACGGTGAACTTGTGGTGTTCCTGATCGGGATGCGGATCAACTCTTGGCGCCACGTGCGCACGTGGGCGAGCGCGATCGCGGCGATGCCGCCGATGCTTCGCGAACTCACCGCGGATCCCGAGTCGGGGATGGTGGGCTTCCGCTACTTCGGCATGCCGCGCACCCCCAGCGTCATCCAGTACTGGACAAGCCTCGACAAGCTCTACGAATACGCGTCGGATCCCGGGGCGAAGCATCGGCCGGCGTGGGGCGAGTTCAACCGGCGCGCGCGTGCTGCCAAGGGTGCCGTCGGTATCTGGCACGAGACGTACGTGGTCGACCGCGCGGAGACGCTCTACTCCGCGATGCCGCCGACGGGTCTCGGTGCGGCGACGGCGCTGCAGCCGATCGCGGCGCACAACCGGGCGCGCGACCGGATCGGAGGAGCGTACGCTGCCGCTCCGTCGCCCGAGAAGAGGTCGCGCGCCGAATAAGGTAAGGCTACGCTAAGACCTGTGAGCAATATCGCCATCACCCACGCGGATTCCGGTGTGGTCCAGGCCGAGGTCGTGCGACGAGAGCACGTCACGCCGCACATGGTCCGCGTCACGCTCGGAGGAGACGACCTTGAGCGCTTCACGGCCGTGGGCTACGACCAGTGGTTCCGCCTTGCGCTGCCCGTTGGCGACGTTGGCGGGCTCGAGCGGCTGCCCGCCAAGTTCACGATGGGCGCGTACCTCACGGGATACTTGCGGATCCCCAAGGGCAAGCGTCCGATCGTGCGCAATTACACGGTGCGTGAGTACCGTGCCGCCGATCGCGAGCTCGACGTCGACTTCGTGGTGCACGGATCCGAAGGCGTTGCCGGGCCGTGGGCCGCCACCGCGGAGCCGGGCGACCGCGTCGCGTTCATCGACCAGGGGTGTGGGTGGCGCGGTCTTCCCGCGGACGTCAACCTCATCGTCGCCGACGAGAGCGGGCTTCCCGCCGCGGTCGGCATCCTCCGCGACATGCCCCGCGACTCCGTCGGCCACGCACTGATCGAGCTGTTCGACGAGCGCGACCGGCAGGACGTCGACGCGCCCGCCGGGATGGCCGTGCACTGGCTCATTCGTGACGCGGGCGCGGACCCGGGATCCGCCGCGCTCCCCGCGCTACGTGACCTGGAGATGCCCGCGGGATCCACGTATGCGTTCGCGGTCGGCGAGCAGTCGCTCGCGGCCGCCGCACGCCGACACCTCGTGCGCGAGCGGGGGATCCCGAAGTCGCACGTCACATTCTCCGGGTACTGGAAGAAGGGCCACACCGCCGTCGGCGGGTCGTAACCCGCCCTGCAAGTCCACAAGTCTCCGACAAGTCCGTCGCAAACAGCTGCGGGCTCGTCGGAGACTTGCGGACTTGTCGGACGACGGCGCGCTCCACCGGCTGGCGCAGGATCGTGCGGAGGCGTTCGGGCGCGGCACGGCGCGGATCACTCAGATAGATCTCGTGGTGGCGACCGCGCGGAGCCGTGTACGTGCTGATCGTCCTCTTGAGATCCGCCTTCATCCGCGCGTCCTTCCTTCGCACCTGTCTCCGTGTTTGACTCTGACACAGGGGAAGGGTCGATAAAGGTCTCATGCTGTCCATCGGAGCTTTCGCGCAGATCGGCCAGGTGACGCATCGCATGTTGCGCCACTGGGACGCCGCCGGTCTGCTCGTGCCCGCTCACATCGACGAAGTCACGGGATATCGCTCGTACGATCCATCGCAGCTCGAGCGACTGCACCGGATCGTCGCGCTCCGCAGCCTCGGGTTCGGTCTCACTGAGGTCAGCGAGTACCTCGACGCGGGGGTGGATGCGGCTCGGCTCGCCGACTTGCTCCGCATCCGTCGCGCCGAGGTTGAGCGCGAGCATCGGATCGCGGCCGAACGACTCGCCGATGTCGAGCGGAGGCTCCACGTCATCGAAGAGGAGAACACTATGAGCACCATCGAGATCATCGAGAAGCCCCTGCCCGCGGTCCGGCTCGCGGCCGCGACCGGCAGGCCCGAGAACGGCGATATGGCTGGTCTGGTCAGCGGGCTATTCGAGCGCGCGCAGCGTGCGATCGGCGACGCAGAGGGCGCCTTCGACGTGCCGATTGCCGTGTACGACTTCGGTGAGGGCGGGATGCACGTCACGGCGGGGTTCGAGTGGTCAGGACCCGCACCCGACGGGCTTGAGATCGTCGAGCTTCCGTCCGTGGCGGAGGCAGTCTGCGGGATCCACCTGGGAGCCATGGCTGGGATCGGCGCGAGTTGGCAGGCCGTGCATGTCGAGATCGCGGCACGGGGGATGACGCCGGCGGGTCCGAACCGCGAGTTCTACGTCCGCGCTGCGCCCGACGAGGACCAGTCGGCGTGGGTCACGGAACTCCAGCAGCCGGTCGCGCGTCCCTAAGCCCATCGATCGGCGGCGCGCACTAAGTCCGCAAGTCTCCGACGAGTCCGTTGCGAGCAGCTGCGGGCTCGTCGGAGACTTGCGGACTCGTCAGACGACGGCGCGCTCGCTCACGCGATAGCGCGCGGGGCGATGGGTGTCCTTGACCCGGTCGCCGGCGCCCTGCAGCTTCTGCCGCAGCGTCCCGGGAGCGTATGACTCCGGATAGATGCCGCGTTCGCGCAGGACGGGGATCACGTGCTCGATGACGTCCTCCCACGTCTCGTGAGCGACGGCGTAGGCGAGATTGAACCCGTCGACGTCGGCCTCGGCGACCCACCGCTGCAGCTCGTCGGCGATCTGCTCGCCGGATCCGACGATCGTGGGCCCGAGGCCGCCGATCGCGTTCCGCCGCGCAAGGTCGCCGACCGTCCACTCGCGGCCGAGCTCTGCCTCCTCCTTCAGGTGCTGCAGCGTCGACTGGATCGCGTTCGACTGGACGTTCCCGAGCGGTTCGTCCCAGTCGTACTGCGACAGGTCGACGCCCATCCAGCCCGACGTGAAGGTCAGCGCGCCCTCGGTCGACGCGTACTGGTCGTACTCGGCCTTCTTCGCCCGCGCGTCCTCTTCCGTCGCGCCGGTCACGATCGTCACGAGCGTATAGATCTTGGCGTCGTAGCGGTCGCGTCCCGCGGCCTCGAGGCCATCGCGGATCCGCTTCACCGTCTTCGCGAGCACGTCGGCCGACGGGGCGGCGACGAAGATCGCCTCGGCGTTCTCGGCCGCGAAGGCGACTCCCCGCGGCGAGGCACCCGCCTGATAGATGACGGGCGTGCGTTGCGGCGAAGGCTCCGAGATGTGGATGCCGGGGACGTCGAACCACTCGCCGTGGTGCTCGATCGGGTGCACCTTCGCGGGATCCGTGAAGATGCCGGCCTCGCGGTCGACGACGACGGCATCGTCCTCCCACGAGCCCTCCCAGAGCTTGTAGAGCACCTCGAGGTACTCGTCCGCGTGGTCGTAGCGGCGGTCGTGCTCCATCTGATCGTCATTGCCCATGTTGCGCGCGGCGCTCGGCAGGTACCCGGTCACGACGTTCCAGCCGATCCGCCCGTTCGTGAGGTGATCGAGCGTCGACAGTCGACGCGCAAACGGGTACGGGTGCTCGAAAGCGGTTCCGGCGGTGATGCCGAAACCGAGGTGCTCGGTGACCGCCGCCATCGCCGAGGCGAGCAGCAGCGGGTCGTTGACGGGAACCTGGGCGCCGTTGCGCAGCGCCGCCTCATTCGTGCCGCCGTACACGTCGTACGTGCCGAGCACGTCGGCGATGAACAGGCCGTCGAAGGTTCCGCGCTCAAGCAGCTGCGCGAGATCGGTCCAGTAGCGGATCGTGTTGTACTCGCGAGAGCGGTCGCGGGGATGGCGCCACAGGCCCGAGGCCTGATGCGCGACACAGTTCATATCGAACGCGTTGAATCGGATCTGGCGAGGCATGCACCGAGGAAACCGCGCGTCCGGCGCGACCGCAACCGTTCGCGTCACACGCCGACGCGTGCCGTCACGCGGCGTCATGCACGCGCGAGTCCACAAGTCTCCGACGAGTCCGATGCGAATCGCGCCGGACTTGTCGGAGACTTGCGGACCTGGGGAGCGTGGCAGGATGTCTGCAGGGCGCGGCCCCGCGCGCGCCGGAGAGGGTGTTCCGGATGGCCGACGACGGGCAGAAAAAGACGAACGCGCTGGCGCGGTGGCTGTTTGGGCTCGGGATCCTCGTGGCGTTCGCCGTCGCGGGCGACGCCCTGCGCAGCGCGGTGGGTCTGCCGATCCCCGGTTCGACGGTGGGAATGATCCTGTTGCTCGTCGTGCTGCTCACGCCCGCCCGGCGGCTCGTCGCCCGCGTCGTCGCACCTGCCGCCGACTCGCTCGTCGCGGTCCTGCCTCTGCTGCTCGTGCCCCTCGCCGTCGGCATCATCGGCTCGTTCGGTCCGCTCGCCGAGCACGCGCTCGCCATCACGGCGGCGCTGATCATCGGCTGGCTCGTGACCTTCCTGACGGCGGCGTTCGTCGCCGAGCTGCTGATGCGACGGATGCGCCGGTCATGATCTGGCCCCTCGCACTCACGCTTCTGGTCTGGGCAGGCGCGGCATGGCTGTCCCGCTTCTCGGCCATGCTGAACCCCGTGATGACGAGCACGATCGTGCTCGCGGCGTTCCTCCTGCTCCTGCGGATCCCGCTGGTCGACTACCAACAGGGAACGGTTCCGCTGACCGCGCTGCTCGGCCCCGCCATCGTGGCGCTGGCGTTCCCCATCCAGCGGCACGCGCGTGAGCTGGGGCGCCTCCTCCCGGCGCTCATCATCGCCGCGGTCGTCGCGACGATCGTCGGCGTCGCGACGACGGTGTTTGTCGCCTGGTTGCTCGGGGTGCCGTACGAGATCCTGCTGACCTTGGCGCCGAAGCATGCGACGTCGGCGGTGTCCGCGGCGGTGTCGGGCGTCCTGGGCGCTCCCGCGTCGCTCGCGGCGGTCTTCTCGATCCTCACGGGGATCCTCGGCGCGGTCGCGGGGCCGCCGCTCCTGCGCCTCGTGCGCGTGACGGATCCGGTGTCGCAGGGGTTCTCGATCGGGCTATCGGCGCACGCGATCGGCACGGCGCGCGCGATGGAGCTGAGCCCCGCCACGGGCGCCTCGTCGGCGCTCGGACTTGCGCTCGCCGCACTGCTGGTGCCGGTGGTGATCCTCGCCGCGAGCCTCATCGGCTGGCTGTGAGGATCGACGCGCAAGCGGAGTGTGCCACGGCGGGCAGCCTGCTCAGACGAGCCCGAGGCGCTTCGCCGTCGCCACGGCGTCGGCCCACGACGAGACGCCGAGTTTGCGATAGATCGACCGCAGCTGGGTCTTGACCGTGTTGGGGGAGACGTGGAGCCGTGCCGCGAGGTCGCGCGTCGACTCGGCGGCGACGAGGTGCGCGACGACGACGCGCTCACGTTCACTGAGTGCGAGGGTCGTGCTGGTGGCGAGCTGCAGCTCATCACGCATCCGCTCGACGTCGGCGATGTATCGACGCCCGGCGGGGTCGAGGGCGAGCTGATCCGCCTGCGTGAGTGTGGTGCCCAGCGCGCTCATTCCCTGCGCGGCGAACGGCAGCAGGGGACGGGCGCGGGATCCGGCGACGAGCGCCGTTGAGAGGTGCTGATGCGCGACCTCGAGTGACGAGTCGGATCCGATCGCGTGGTACGCGAGGAACAGCAGCAGGTGCGACCATACGGCGAGGACTCCGGACCCGTACGCGTCCTGGGTGGAAGCGAGCGCCGCCAATGCGCGCTCGGGCTTCTTCGCGCGCAGCGCGGCGCGCGCGAGCAGGACGTCCACAGGGATGACCGCGCGGAGCCCGCGCGTCTCGGTCAGCAGTTCCACGGCACGGTCCGCCGCGCCGGCGTGCAGGAGCGCCTCCGTTCGCGCCCACACGAGCAGGGCGCGATGGTTCGCCGTCAGGTCGCGGCCATCGAGCTCGCGCTCGAACAGTTCGATCGCGCGCGCCGCGAGGCCCGAGGTGCCCAGCAGACCGTGTGCGAACGAACGCAGGGCGAGGTCGATGAAGCGCAGCATGAGCGGATCATCGACGGCCGGCGCCTCGTCGTCGAGCGCCTCCTGCAGCCCGCGCGGATCCACGATGTAGAGCGCGCTGCTGAGCTTGACCACGTTCGACATCGGCGGTGTGATCACGTGAGCGCCGACGAGGTTGTCCACACGCGCCTGGAAGGTGGACGGGAGGGGCGCGCGCCCGCTGTTTGTCGTGACAAGCAGCAGCATCTCGTGCGCGTAGCGGGCGAGGCGATCGTGCTTCGAGGAGTGCGCGAGAGCCGCAGCCGCGGCGAAACGGTCCGACGCGATGTCCGATCGAGACGCGTCGATGGCGCTGATCCCCGCGTGCAGGAGGAGGTTCGCCTGCGCGAGCGATGGAGCCCCGTCGTCGGCGTCGTCGTGGACCCGATCGACCGAGTCAGCGAGCCTCTCGTGGGTCTCGAGCGCTTCGCCGTGGTGGCCGTCGAGGCGGAGAAGCACGCCGCGCAGCGTGTCCGCGAGCAGCAGCGCTCCGACCGACATCTCGACCCCGTCGGTCTCGTCGAGGAGGTCGCGGGCGACGCGGCGGTCCGCCTGCGACACGTGGCCGGTGTGGTTCGCGCTGGTGACGTCGATCAGGCACCGGATGAGCGCGACGCGCAGTTCGGGGGACGCGCTGCGAGTGATGGCCTCCTCGAGCCACGGCCGGGCGTGCGCGACGTCGAACTCGCCGAGCAGCCACCAGTGCTCGACCAGCAGGCGGGTGCGTGCCGCGGGGAGATCGGCGACGATCGACCAGCCATCGTCGGTACGCCCCTCACTCAGGAAACGCGAGGCGAGCGCGGCGACGTCCGCGTCGACGGCATCCAGTCGTGCCTCGCGCTCGATCCGGTCGATGACGGCGGCCCGGATATCGGGCCGTAGCTGCATCATGTCGGAGTCGGGATCCTGTACGAAGAAGCCCGCCTGGAGCACATTGTCGAAGGCGGCGCGCACGACCTCGTCGCGCCCCCACACCTCGAGCAGCGTGCGACGGGGCATCGGTCCGATGCGCGCCGAGACGAGCACCGCTCGCCAGCCGTTCGGACGGAAGACGCCGGCGGCAGCGGCCCCCGCGAAGTGACTCACGAGCGCATCGCACCCCGTGCGCACCGCGGCCTCGTCGAGGGATCCGTGCGACGTGGCTGCGCGCAGGATCGCGTCCACCAGGCCAGCGTGTGTGCCCACGCGTTCGAGGAGGCCGCTGGCCTCATCCCAGGTGAGGGCGAGGCCGAGCTGCTCGGCCCTGTCGAGCGTCTCGTCCGTCGTGAAGCCGAACTGGGATCCGGGGAAGACGCGTTCGGGTCGCATGCCCGCATCGAGGAGGCCCGGCGGCCACTGTGTGCTGGAGACGGCGATGAGCGTCGCCGCGGGCCAGCGCTCGCGCACCGCGAGGGCTGCAGTGACGTGGGTGCCGAGCATGCCTTCGATCTCCAGCAGGACGACGTCGGCGTCGGGCGTCTCCGCGGGCACGTCGACACGATTCGACGACCACTCGATCAGACGATCGCCCGTCTCGGCGACCCATTCGCGCACACTGGAGGCGACGCCGCTGTCGTGCTGTGCGGTCACAAGCACCGTTGCGCCCGCCGTCACGCGTCGCCAGAGCGACACGAGGCGGGGCCGGCTCAGCCGGTCGCGATCAGTCCCCTGCACCCTCACCATGATGCCACGCGGGTGATGTCGTGTGATTCACGGGTGAGGTGAGGGTGATTTGGGTCACGCACGTATGGTTCCCGGGGCGAGCGAACCTAGGCTGAAGAATAGTCGGACGAGCGACATCGTCGCCCCGATCAATCGGGACCCGGGTAGCGGTCGGGGGAGCGCAGCCCGGGTTTTCCCGTGTCCGGGGCGCTCAGACCAACCCGTGCGTCGCGAAGGCGTTCCAGATGCCGTCGGCGTCGACGCCGCTCGTCACCTCGTCGGCTGCCGCGATCGCTTCTGGAGTTCCGTTCCCCATCGCGATCCCCACGCCGGCGGTGCGCAGCATCTCGAGATCGTTGTTGTTATCGCCGATCGCGATCGAGTGCGCGACGTCGATCCCGAGCGTCCGCACGGTCTCGACGAGCGCGGATCCCTTCGTCACCCCGCCGGCGGAGACCTCGCCACCGGCCGTGCCGAGCCCGGGCATCGTGCCGGTGATCACGCTGAAGCGATCGCCCAACAGTTCCTTGACGGCGGAGTAGGTGCGCTGATCGTCGCTCGAGAAGACGGCCTTCGCGACCGCGCCCTGCGGCGGATCCGCGGTGATCGTGACGTGCTCCAGCAGCGCCTCGCGCGTGGCATCCGAGAGGCGGCCCTCGGCATCGAGCCCCGCTGCCAGGCGGTTGTACCCCGACGGTGTCGCCCACACGTCGTCACGACCCTGCAGCACGTAGTCGGCGCCGACGGTCTCGAATGCCGCCACCATCTCTGCGACTCGGCGCGGATCCATGAGGTGTTCCGCGTGCCATCCGCCCTCGCTCCAGAGCGTGCCCAGCCAGATGTAGGCGCCAGCGCCGAGTACCGCGCCGTCAAATCCGATTTCGACGAGACGCTCTTCGACCTCGGTCGGGCCGCGCCCGGTTGCGAGGAACACGAGGTGGTCGTTCTCGCGGGCCGTGCGGATCGCGTTCACCGTTGAAGCGGGGATCTCCCCGTCGTGGTCGATGATCGTCCCGTCGACGTCAAGGAAGGCGATGCGGCGCGTCATGCCTCCAGTCTCGCAGGGGCGTCCTGCGTGCTCGCGGAGCGTCGGGCGGTCTATGGCGTCGCGCGCACCGGGAGAAGGAGGAGCAGGCCGAGCAGGAGCACCAGCACGATTCCGAGGACCCCGAACAGTGTCGCTCCGGTCGCGGTGATCAACAGTGTCCAGAGCGCGGACGACATCCAGCTCGCCGCGCGACCCGTCGTCGCGTAGAGGCCGAAGATCTCGCCCTCGCGTCCCGCGGGCGTGACGCGAGCGAGGAACGAGCGCCCGGCCGCCTGCGCGGGGCCGACGAACGCGCACAGGATGAGTCCGAAGACCCAGAAGATGATCTTGCCCACGCCAGCGAAGAAGAACACCGCCA
This sequence comes from Microbacterium faecale, assembly GCF_014640975.1. Classification (NCBI taxonomy): domain Bacteria; kingdom Bacillati; phylum Actinomycetota; class Actinomycetes; order Micrococcales; family Microbacteriaceae; genus Microbacterium; species Microbacterium faecale. The sequence goes on along the minus strand of NZ_BMHO01000001.1, from coordinate 167,743 downwards.
TCCCTGCCACCACCATGCCGCACAGCGCGAACACGATGATCGCCTTCGGGCCGAACCGGTCGTCCCATCGGCCGGCGATCATCGTCGAGACGCCCGCGATGAAGTTCGCCGCAATGCCGAACACGACGGTGTCGACGAATCCGAATCCGAACACCTGAGCCGCGATGATTGCCCCGAACGTGAACACGCCGCTCAGGCCGTCGCGGAACACGCTCGATGCCAGGAGGAACCAGAACGTGTTCCGCGTCGCGCGGTTGCGGTACAGGCTGATGATGTCGCGGACGAGGACGGCGTAGCTGCGCAGGAAGTTCACGCGGCGCTCGGGCTTGCCGAGCGGGGCCGGTTCGGGCACGGCGAGGAAGACGGGGATCGCGAACGCGGTCGACCAGATGGCGCACCCGACCGCGATGAGACGGAAGGGGAGCCCGTCATCAGCGGGAATGCGGAACCAGTCGCTCGCGTAGAAGACCACGACGAGGACGAGCGCGACGACGCCGCCCACGTATCCGAAGCCCCAGCCGAGGCCGGAGATGCGCCCGATGTTCTTCGGCGACGCAATGCTGACGAGCAGCGCGTTGTAGTTGACGGACGCGATCTCATTCAGCACCGTGCCGGCCGCGATCAGCGACACCGCCATCCAAAAGTAGGTCGGCGCGGGTTCGGCGAACCACAGCCCCAGCATGCAACCGATCGTGCCGACTGTGCCGATCCCCAGCCACAGCTTCTGCTTGCCCTGCGCGTCGGCCTGCTGGCCCAACACGGGGGCGAGGACGAGGATGAGCAGCCCGGCGACGGTCGTGCCGAGGCCGAGACCGCTCGCGAGATCGGCGAGCGCGTGTTGCTTCAACGGATCGTCGTCGCTCAGCGACTGCAACTCCGCGGGGAGGAACGCCTCCGTCGTGAGGTAGAGCGCCGTGAAGATGAACGTGAGGATGATGGTGTTGAACGGCTGGAGCCCCCAGTCCCACAGCGCCCACGAGAGGATCGTGCGTCGCTTGGTCGGCTTCGCGTCGAGCTTGTGCTGCAGACCGAAGACGGGGACGGCCTCGCTGTCGGCCGCGGCGGACGGGCGAGGGGGCTTCGCGCTCATGGGAGCACCGTACCGCGTCGGTGTGACTTCCCATGGCTGGTCGGGCATGATCGACGGGTGACGACCGCCTTGGACCGCCAGCTGCGACGCGGCCACATCGCCGCCGCGCTGTTCTTCTTCACGAACGGCGCGGTCTTCGCGAGCCTCATCCCGCGCTACCCGGAGCTGAAGGTCGCGCTCGATATGAGCGCGACGGTCTACGGCATCGTCCTTGCCATGAACCCCGTCGGTGCGATGGTCGCCGGAATGGCCGCGGCCGTGCTCATCCGTCGATTCGGGTCCGCCCGCGTCGCGGCGATCGCGACGAGCGGCCTCGCGATCGGCCTCGTGGCCGCGGCATGGTCGCCGAGCATCCTGCTGATGGCCACGTCTTTCTTCGCCGCGGGCATGATGGACGCGATCACCGACGTCGCGCAGAACGCGAATGCGCTCCGGGTCCAACAACGCCGCGGACGATCCATCATCAACTCGATGCACGCGCTCTGGTCGGCCGGCGCCGTCACGGGCGGCGCGATCGCCGCCGCGGCGATCGCGCTCGGGGTCCCCGTGCGATTCCACATCCTCGTCACGTCCGTAGTGTTCGCCGGCCTGGCGTTCTTCGCGCTGCGCTGGGCGCTGCCCGGGCCCGAGTCCGAGGCCGGTCCGACCGGCGAGATCCGGATCGCGAAGGCCGCCGGGGGCGTCACGACGAAGGTCGTGTTCCTCATCGCCGCGCTGCTGCTTGTCGCGATCGGCGGCGGCCTCGTCGAGGAGGTCGCATTCTCCTGGGCATCGCTCTACCTCAGTGACGAGGTCGGCGCACCCGCTGCGCTCGCCGCCGCCGGATTCATCGGTCTGGTCTCGGCGCAGTTCGTCGGGCGCATGGTGAGCGATCGGTTCGTCGACCGCTTCGGTGCACGCGCCGTGGTGATCGTGGCCGGCGTGCTGATCGCGAGCGGCATCGGCCTCGCGATCGCCGTCCCGACCGTGTGGGGCGTCTGCATCGGACTCGCGATGGCGGGCTTCGGCTGCGCGCCGACGATCCCGCTCGCCATGCAGGAGGCCGACCGCGTGCCCGGCCTGCGTGCGGGCGTCGGCCTCACGGTCGTCACGTGGCTCATGCGCCTCGCCTTTCTCGGCGGGCCACCGCTCGTCGGGGTGATCGCCGATGCGGCGTCGATCCGCGTCGGGCTGACCGTCTCGCTCACCGGCGGCCTCGTGGTGCTGGCGCTGTCGTTCGTCATGCCACGTCTGCGCCCGAGGCGCTGAGCGTGAGCCGAGCTGGGCACTGACCGGTCCGCTCGCGCGGAGATAAGCCGCAACAGCGGAGGATCCTGCCGATCGGATCCGCGGCTGCGGCTTATCTCCGCGGGTGGGGTGCCGCTCTAAAGTTGAGTCGGTCCGCATCAAGTTTCTTGACGGATCCGGATCCGCGATTTACACTTGAGTCATCGCGACTCAACTCTCGCGAATTCTTCTCGACGAAACGGAGCTACATATGTCACGTGCTGTGGGAATCGACCTCGGAACGACCAACTCGGTCGTGTCCGTCCTTGAGGGCGGCGAGCCGAAGGTCATCGCCAACGCCGAGGGAATGCGCACGACCCCGTCGGTCGTCGCGTTCACGAAGGACGGAGAGGTGCTCGTCGGCGAGACCGCGAAGCGTCAGGCCGTCACCAACGTCGACAACACGATCGCCTCGGTCAAGCGCCACATGGGCACTGACTGGAGCTTCGAGACCGGCGGCAAGAAGTACACGCCGCAGGAGATCTCGGCGCGCATCCTGCAGAAGCTGAAGCGCGACGCCGAGGAGTACCTGGGCGACACGGTCACTGACGCGGTTGTCACGGTCCCGGCCTACTTCAACGACGCCGAGCGTCAGGCCACGAAGGAGGCCGGCGAGATTGCGGGTCTGAACGTCCTTCGCATCGTCAACGAGCCCACCGCCGCGGCCCTCGCCTACGGTCTCGATCGCGGCCAGGAGGACGAGCTGATCCTCGTCTTCGACCTCGGTGGCGGCACGTTCGACGTCTCGCTGCTCGAAGTGGGCAAGGACGATGACTTCTCGACGATCCAGGTGCGGGCGACCGCCGGTGACAACCGCCTCGGCGGCGACGACTGGGACGACCGCGTCGTCGAGTACCTCATGAAGCAGTTCAAGGACACCACCGGCGTCGACGTCTCGGGCGACAAGATCGCGCTGCAGCGCCTCAAGGAGGCCGCGGAGCAGGCCAAGCGCGAGCTCTCGAGCTCGGCGACCACGACCGTGAGCCTGCCGTACCTCTCGCTCACCGCCGAGGGCCCGGCCTCGCTGCAGGAGCAGCTCTCGCGCGCGAAGTTCGAGGACCTGACCAAGGACCTCGTGGAGCGCACGAAGAAGCCGTTCGAGGACGTCATCCGCGAGGCGGGTGTGAAGCTCAGCGAGATCGCGCACGTCGTGCTCGTCGGTGGATCCACCCGGATGCCCGCGATCAGCGAGCTGGTCAAGCAGGAGACGGGCAAGGACGCCAACAAGGGCGTCAACCCGGATGAGGTCGTTGCCGTCGGCGCGGCACTCCAGGCCGGCGTGTTGAAGGGCGAGCGTAAGGACGTCCTCCTCATCGACGTCACCCCGCTGTCGCTCGGCATCGAGACGAAGGGCGGCGTCATGACGAAGCTCATCGAGCGCAACACGGCGATCCCGACCAAGCGCAGCGAGACGTTCACGACAGCCGAGGACAACCAACCCTCCGTCGCGATTCAGGTGTTCCAGGGTGAGCGCGAGTTTACGAGCGACAACAAGCCGCTCGGCACGTTCGAACTCACCGGCATCGCACCGGCGCCTCGCGGCATGCCTCAGGTCGAGGTCACGTTCGACATTGACGCCAACGGCATCGTGCACGTGTCCGCCAAGGACAAGGGCACGGGCAAGGAGCAGTCGATGACGATCACGGGCGGATCCTCGCTCGACAAGGACGACATCGACCGCATGGTGCGCGACGCCGAGGAGCACGCGGAAGAGGACAAGAAGCGCCGCGAGGCGGCCGACACGCGCAACCAGGCCGAGACGCTCGCGTACTCCGTCGAGAAGCTCCTCGAGGAGAACGACGAGAAGCTCCCGGTCGACGTTAAGGAGAGCGTGAAGGCCGACGTCGACGCGCTGAAGTCCGCGCTCGCGGGCGATGACGACGAGGCGATCAAGTCGGCCGTCGACAAGCTGAACGAGTCGCAGACCAAGCTGGGTGAGGCGATCTACGCGCAGGCGCAGCAGGAGGAGCCGCAGGATGGCTCCTCGGACGAGTCCACGTCGGATGACGAGGACGTCGTGGACGCGGAGGTCGTGGATGAAGACGACGAGGACGAGAAGAAGTAATGACGGACACGGACCCGATCGAGCCCGGTGAGGGCGAAGACCAGGTCCAGCGGGACGCCGAGGCGGGGGCAGAAGCTGCCCCCGCCGATGGCGCCTCCGCTGGAGAGGATGGCGACGAGCTGACGGTCGACGAGATCCTCGACGCCGAGCAGACCGATGACGCGGTCGAGCAGGAGAAGAGCGACTACGAGACGCAGCTGCTGCACGACCTCAAGCGCATCCAGGCCGAGTACGCGAACTACCGTCGGCGCACCGAGGATCAGCGTCAGCTCGAGGCCGACCGTGCCAGGGGCGAGGTGGCCAAGCGCATGCTCCCCGTACTCGACGACCTTGCGCGCGCCGAGCAGCACGGCGACCTCGAAGCCGGATCCGCCTTCGCGCTCGTCGCCGACAAGATGCGCGGCGTCGCCGTCGACTCGGGGCTCGTCGCATACGGCGAGGTCGGCGAGGAGTTCGACCCGCAGCAGCACGAGGCCGTCTTCCAGGCCCCGACGCCTGGGACCGAGAAGGCGACGATCCTCGAAGTCGTCGAGGTCGGTTACCGCCTCGGCGACGTCGAACTGCGCCCCGCCAAGGTGGTCGTCGCGGTTCCGGCCGACTGATGCAGAAGAGGGCGTGAGATGGCCAGTCAGGACTGGTTCGACAAGGATTTCTACAAGGTGCTCGGCGTCTCCAAGGACGCGGAAGACGCCGAGCTGAAGAAGGCCTATCGCAAACTCGCCCGCTCGTATCACCCGGACTCGAATCCGGGGGATACGGCAGCCGAGACGAAGTTCAAGGAGATCAGCGAGGCGTACTCGGTGCTGTCGGATCCCGAGCAGCGCAAGGAGTACGACGAGCTTCGCGCCATGGGATCCGGTGCGCGCTTCACCGCGGGCGGCGCTGGCGCTGGCGGTTTCGAGGACGTCTTCAGTCGCTTCTCGCGAGGCGGCGGCGGATCCCCGGACTTCGACGACATCTTCTCGATGTTCAGTCAGTCGACGGGCTCCCGTCGCGCTGGCTTCGGCGGCCCGCAGAAGGGGAGCGACGTGCGCGCGCGCACGACGATCGACTTCCTCACGGCGGCGAAGGGCGAGACGATCTCGCTGCGCGGCGAAGACGGCAAGCCGTTCAAGGTGAAGGTGCCGGCGGGCGTCGCGGACGGCCAGAAGATCCGGCTGCGCGGCCGCGGCCGCCCCTCTCCGAACGGCGGCAGCAACGGCGACATCGTCGTCGAGGTCACCGTGCGCCCGGATCGGGTCTTCTCGCGCGACGGCCGCAACCTGCGCCTGACGGTGCCGGTCACGTTCACGGAGGCGACGTTCGGCGCGACGATCGAGGTGCCGACGCTCGAGGGCACGCCGGTGAAGCTGCGCGTCGCGCCCGGCACACCGTCGGGCCGGATCCTGCGCGTGAAGGGTCGCGGCATCGCGACGTCCAAGGGCACCGGAGACCTCCTTGCGGAGGTGCAGGTGGCGGTGCCCGACAACCTCACCGACGCACAGCGTGAGGCGCTCGAGGCGTACCGTGCCGTCGAGCCTTCCGAGAATCCCCGCACGGAACTGTTCCGTGTTTGACTGAGTGGCGAGGAGGCGTGAGATGCAGCTGCCCGAGGGCGTGACGGAGACGGATCCGATCTTCCCCATCGCCGCGGCGAGCGAGCTCTCCGGCCTCCACCCGCAGACGCTTCGCCAGTACGATCGCACGGGGCTCGTCATCCCCGGCCGCACGCGCGGCGGGTCGCGACGATACTCCGCGCGCGACATCGCCCAGCTGCGCGAGGTTGCGGCCCTCTCCGCAGAGGGAGTGCCCCTCGCTGTCATTCAGCGCATGCTCGACCTCGAGAACGAGGTGCAGGAGCTGCGCCACGACATCCGCGCGCTCACCAACGAGCTGCGCGCGGAGCGCGAGACGCGTCCGGGAGCGCGTGTGTTCGCGACCAACGCCGCGGGCGGCGTCGTCACGCTGACCGGGACGACGCGCGTGCGACGTCAGACGGACATCGTCCTCTACAGCCCGCGGCGCTGACGAGCCGAAGCCTCCCCACCCCGCCGGCGCTCTGAAGTCCACAAGTCTCCGACGAGTCCGCAAGTCTCCGACAAGTCAGGCGAGAATCGCAACGGACTTGTCGGAGACTTGCGGAGTTAGGCGCGCCGCGGTGTGCGCCGGGGACCGGCCGCCGCCACCGTACCCCCGGGGACGAGTTCGCACGGCAGCAGGACCTGCGGAAGCGGCCCCTGCGTGTCCTCGAGCCGATCGACGAGCGCGTCGAGTCCGAGCTCGCCGAGCTCGGTGCCCGGGGTGCGCATGTACGTCAGCTGCGGCTCCGTCATCTCGGCCATGTACGCCGACGAACCCAGCGAGACGAGACTCACATCAGCCGGGACGTCGAGACCGGCGTGCGTCAGCCCCGCGACGAGGCCCGGCGCGGCGTGCTCGTTCAGGATGATGACGGCGGTCGTGTCTGGATAGTCGGCGGCGAAGCGCTCGCCGATTCGCCGCCCGTCGCCCGGCATCTCGTCGCACGCGATGAGCGTCGTCGGGTGCCCGTGGCGCTCGGTGACCTCTCGGTACGCGCGCATCGCGCGCCACACGAGGGCGTGGTCGTATGCGGGGCTCGCGCTGGCGAGGAACGCGATGTCCTCGTGGCCCTCGGCGATGAGCTGCGCGTACGCGGCCTCGACCGAGCTCGACATGTCGATGTCGACGTAGGGCAGCGCGGACGGATCCGCGGTGCGTCCGATCATCGCGAACTCGACCTTGTGCTCGACCAGCGCGGCGACGCGCGGATCCTCGAGCTGGACCTCCATGAGCAGCACGCCGTCCACGAGACCGCTGCGCGCGAGGACCGCGATCTGCTCGGCGTCGTTGCCGATCGGCCACATCACGAGGTCGTATCCGCGATGTCTCGCGCGCCGCGACGCGCTCGTGAAGAACGCGGATGCCGTGAGCGAGAGCGGTCGCTCCAGGGCGGGGAAGAGCATGGCGAGGATGCGCGTCCGACCGCGGGCGAGCGCGGCGCCGATCGGATTGCGCGCGAAGCCGAGCTCGCGCATCGCCGCCTCGACGCGCTCGCGGGTCGCTTCGGTGACGCGCTTGGTTCCGTTCACCACGAAAGACACGGTGGCGATCGAGACCTCCGCGCGGTCCGCGACGTCCTTCATCGTCACCATGCGTCAGGTTCCTCCATCTCCGCACATTCTGCCGGAGCCTGGTTGAGACCCCGAACGTGGCGTACCATCGGTGCGAGAAGTTTAAGCGCTTAACCATCTGTCGAGGGAGATCCATGTCATCCGCCATCGCATCGGGACAGCCCATGCGCGTCGTCGTCTGGGGCGAGAACGTGCACGAGCAGGAGCAGCAGGAGGTGCGCGACATCTACCCGCACGGAATGCACGGCGCCATCAAGGAGGGCATCGAAGAGAACCTCGGCCAGCGCGCCGTCGTGCGCACCGCCACGCTCCAGGATCCCGAGCACGGGCTCACTGAGGAGGTGCTGCGCGACACGGATGTCCTCGTCTGGTGGGGCCACGCCGCACACGACCAGGTCGCCGATGACGTGGTCGATCGGATCCAGCGCCACGTACTCGCGGGGATGGGCCTCCTCGTGCTCCACTCCGGGCACTGGTCGAAGATCTTCGGCCGGCTGATGGGCACGACCTGCACGCTGCGCTGGCGCTCGAAGGACGATCGCGAGATTGTCTGGACCGTGGATCCGACCCACCCGATCGCGCGCGGTATCCCGCACCCGTTCATCATCCCGGCGCAGGAGATGTACGGCGAGTTCTTCGACGTGCCCGCACCCGACGAGCTGGTCTTCCTGTCGACCTTCTCCGGCGGCGAGGTCTTCCGCAGCGGGATGACCTACCGGCGCGGGTACGGCCGGATCTTCTACTTCAGCCCCGGCGACCAGGACTACCCCGTGTACCACCAGCAGGAGGTGCGCCGCGTGATCGCGAACGCCGTGGAGTGGGCGCGCACCGACCGCCCCGAACGCACGTCGCCCGTGCTGCTGCGCTACGAGCGTGAGGACTTCTACAACGGCCACGGCTACACGGGGGCGATGGGCAATTGAGCGCCTTCCGCCGCGTGACAACCGACGGTCCGCTGCGTCTCGTCCAGGTGGGCGCCGGCGGCATGGGACGCGCGTGGTTGCGAACGATCGACGCGGATCCGGACGTCGAGCTTGTCGGGCTCGTCGACCTTGACCTCGACACCGCGCGCACGGCGCTCATCGAGGAGGGGATCGGCGGCGACGTCGTGACCGCTCGCACGATCAGCGAGGTCGCCGAGCGCACTCCGGTGGATGCGGCCGTCAACGTGACGGTCCCCGTCGCACACCTGCCCGTGAACGTCGAGGCGCTCGCCGCGGGAATCCCCGTGCTCTGCGAGAAGCCCGCGGCGCCGTCGTTGCGCGACGCGTATCGCCAGGCCGCCGTCGCCGCCGTGCACGGCGAGCTGCTGATGATCAGCCAATCACGCCGGTACTTCGCGGCGCTCGACGCGGCGCGCGAGCAGCTGGCGCGTATCGGATCCGTCTCGAATGCGTCGACTCGCTTCTTTCGGGAAGCTCATTTCTCGGGTTTCCGCGAGCAGATGGCGCATCCGCTCCTCATCGACATGGCGATCCACCAGTTCGACGTCGCGCGTGTGGTGATGGGTGCGGAGCCGGTGTCGGTCGTGTGCGACGAGCACAACCCGAGCTGGAGTTGGTTCGCGGGCGCAGCGGAGGCCCACGCGGTGTTCGAATTCGCCAGCGGCGGGCGGTACGTCTTCACCGGCAGCTGGGTCTCGGTCGGAGAGGAGACGAGCTGGAACGGCGAATGGTGGATCAACGGCGCCGGTGGCACGATCCGCTGGGACGGCGCGGACGACGTTCGCGTGATCCCCGCCGGTGCCCGTGCCCGACCTGAGCGGATCGCGGTGCCGTCCGGGGTGCCCGAGGAGATCGCCGGATCGCTGCGGGAGTTCGTCGGAGCAGTGCGCAGCGGCGAGACGCCGGAGAGCACGGCGGCGTCGAACGTGCACAGTCTCGCGATGGTCGAGTCGGCCGTGCAGGCGGCGGAGACGGGCGAGCGGGTCGACATCGATGCCGTCCGGCGCGCGGCCCTCGCCGCGGCGATCGAGTACGAACAGGATCCGGCGGTGCGCGCCGCGCTCGCGACGCTTTAGCGGGCGGCGGTGTCCGGCCGCGTCGTCGAGGACCGTACGACGAGTTCGAACGGGAGATCGGTATCTGTCGGCACGGCGCTGCCCTCGAGGTCGGCCAACACCAGGTCGACCGCGAGCGCGCCCTGGCTGCGGGGGAACTGCGCGATCGTCGTCAGCCCGTAAAAGTCCGACATGTCGTGGTCGTCGATGCCGGCGATCGACACGTCGCGGGGAACCTCGAGCCCGAGGTCTCGCGCCGCGAGCATCGCGCCGAACGCCATCTCGTCGCTGGCCGCGAAGATCGCGGTCGGGCGGTCAGGCGTGCCGAGAATCTGCTTCGCCGCCCGATAGCCGCCCGGTACGGTGAAGTCCGCGTCGACGACGAGCGGCGCGTGCACGCCGATCTCCTCGAGCGCATCCTCGAATCCCTGGCGGCGCTTCGTCGGAAGGTGGAAGTCGACGTCGCTCGCCTCGTCGCCGCCGATGTGGGCGATGCTCGTGTGGCCGAGGGCGATGAGGTGGCCCGTCACGAGCCGCGCCGCGCCGACGTCGTCGAGCGCCAGCGTGGGCGCCCCGACGATCGGCCCACCCACGCCCACGAGCGGCTTGTCGAGCGCCTTCAGCTGCTGCAGCTCGGTGTCGTCGAGCTCCAGGGAGACGGCGATGACGGCGTCCACGCGCTGCCGCGGGATGAACGTCTCGAACACCTCGCGCCGTTCGGATCCGTCGCCCTCGAGGTTGTAGAGCGTGACGTCGTACCCGGCGCGCATGAGGCTCTGCTGCGCTCCCGCGAGCACCTGGCTGAAGAACCATCGGTCGAGGAAGGGCAGCACGATCCCGACGTTGCGGTTGCGTCCGCTCGCGAGTGTCGAAGCGGCCTGCGAGACGACGTATCCGCGTTCGCGCGCAGCCGCGAGCACGCGTTCTCGCGTCTTCGGCGAGACGGATCCGCGACCTGACAGCGCCCGCGACACCGTCGCGCTCGACACGCCCACGGCATGGGCGATCTCGGCGATGTTCACGTCGTCATCCTCTCACCTCATCCGAGCGCGTCCCCGGCCCTGCCTCTCTGACCAGGGACGCGTCCGAATCACGCCTCGGTGCGGACCCAGGCCGCGGTGTCGGTCGGAAGCGTGCCGCCCTCCAGCGTCGCGGATGCGGCGAGCACCTCGCCGTTCGGGAGCTCCACGGCGCGATCGCCGAAGTTCACCACGACGATCACGTCGCCATTGCGGAACGAAAGGACGCTGGGATCCGTGTCGAGCCACTCGATTCCGCCCGCGCCGAGCGCGTGCTCACGCCGGAGGCGCAGCAGCGAGCGGTACAGCTCCAGCGTCGACCCCTCGACGCCCTCCTGTGCTTCGCGCGACAGCGCCGCCCAACCGTCAGGCTGCGGAAGCCACGATGCGCCCGACTCGCTGAATCCGTACGACTCACCGGAGCGCGTCCAGGGGATCGGCACGCGGCAGCCGTCGCGGCCGTAGCGCTCGCCGCCGGTGCGGAACCACGTCGGATCCTGTCGGGCCTCATCGGGGAGCTCGACCGCTTCGGGGAGCCCGAGCTCCTCGCCCTGGTAGACGTAGGCGGATCCGGGCAGCGCGAGCATGAGCGCGGTCGCGGCCCGGCCGCGCCGCAGACCGAACGTCTGCTCGGGGACGCCCTCGGAGCGCGGCCCGACGCCGTGACCCTGCGGAGCCGCGTCACCCAGCGCGAGGCGCGTGGCGTGCCGGACGACATCGTGGTTCGACAGCACCCACGTCGACGGCGCTCCCACGTCGCCGAACGCGGCGAGGGACTCGTCGATGATTCCACGCAGTTCGGCGGGGTCCCAGGCGGTCGAGAGGTAGCCGAAGTTGAAGGCCTGGTGCATCTCGTCCGGGCGCACCCAGTTCGCGATCTCCTGCACGGTCGGCATCCACGCCTCGGCGCAGAGGATCCGCTCGTCCTCGTACTCTTCGAGGACGGTGCGCCACTCGCGGTAGACGTCGTGCACGCCGTCCTGCCCCCAGTAGGGGACGGGCTCGGCGCCGCCCATCGACGCCGCGTCGGCGGGCGGGGTGTAGTTCGGCAGGCCGTCGGCCTTCACGAGGCCGTGCGCCACGTCGACGCGGAAGCCGTCGACGCCGCGGTCGAGCCAGAACCGCAGGATGTCGCGGAACTCGGCGCGCACCTCCTCGTTCGACCAGTCGAAGTCTGGCTGCGAGGAGTCGAACAGGTGCAGGTACCACTGCCCGTCCGGCACGCGCGTCCAGGCCGGTCCGCCGAACACCGATTGCCAGTTGTTCGGCGGGGTGTCGCCGTCGCCGTCGCGGAACATGTACCGCGCGCGCTCCGGGGATCCGGGGGCAGCGGCGAGTGCTTGCTGGAACCACACGTGCTGATCAGACGAGTGGTTCGGAACGAGGTCGATGATGACGCGGAGGCCGAGCTCGTGCGCGCGCGCCAGCATGCGGTCGAAGTCTTCGAGCGTGCCGAACAGCGGGTCGATATCGCGGTAGTCGGTGACGTCGTAGCCCGCGTCCTTCTGCGGGGACGTCATGAAGGGCGACAGCCACACGACGTCGACGCCGAGGTCGCGCACCGCATCGAGGCGGTTCGTGATGCCGGTGAGGTCGCCGACGCCATCGCCGGAGGCGTCGGCGAACGAGCGGGGGTAGATCTGATAGATCACGGCGGAGCGCCACCATTCGTGAGTCATGTCCGTCAGCGTAGGGCACACGCGCGAAGAATGGAAGCGCTTGCAATATGGTGCGTCGGCGTGCATTCTTGAGGGGGCCATCTGGTGAAGCTTCGTTGATTTACCAAGTGGCAACCCTCATCACGCACCATGCAATCGCTTACAGTCCGGCGGAGTTGCCGGCACGAACGAAAGGGAACACCGATGACGGTGAACAAGACGGGCCGGGCATTCGCGGCCATCGCGGTCGCGGGCACGCTCGGCCTGGCCGGTTGCGCCGGCGGAGCCGGCGACGCTCCCGCCGACGACACGGCTGACGAGAAGACCGAGGCCTCGACGACCCTCACGGTGTGGGTCGACGCCGAGCGCGTGGACGCCCTCCAGGGTGCCGCCGACGCGTACGAGGAGCAGGCCGGCGTGGCCGTCGAGCTCATCGGCAAGGACACGGCTGACATCAAGGATGACTTCATCCAGCAGGTCCCGACGGGCGAAGGCCCCGACATCGCCATGGGCGCCCACGATTGGCTCGGCGAGCTGTCCACGAACGGCGTCGTCGCACCACTCGAGCTCGGCGACTCCGCGTCCGGCTACCTCGACGTCGCCATCGAGGCCGCGACCTACGACGGAACCGTCTACATGCTGCCGTACGCCGTCGAGAACCTCGCCGTGCTGCGCAACACCGAGCTCGTCCCGGAGGCGGCCGCGAGCTTCGACGAGATGCTCCAGGCCGGCCAGGACGCCGGTCTCGACCAGCCGTTCGTCGTCGAGCAGGGCGCCGAGGGCAACCCCTACCACCTCTACCCGTTCCAGACGGCGTTCGGCGCCCCGGTGTTCGGCACAAACGATGCCGGATACGACGCGACTGATCTGCAGATCGGCGGCGAGAACGGCGAGGCCTTCGCCACGTGGCTCGGCGAGCAGGGCGCGGCCGGTGTGTTCAACACCGACATCGACGGCGACATCGCGAAGCAGGCCTTCCTCGACGGCGACGCCGCGTTCTGGCTCACCGGCCCGTGGAACGTCGGCGCCGCGCAGGACAGCGGCATCGACGTCGCGATCGACTCGGTTCCCAGCCCGACCGACCAGGTAGCCTCGCCCTTCGCAGGTGTGAAGGGCTTCTTCCTCTCGAGCGAGTCCGAGAACCAGGTCGCCGCGACCGACTTCCTCGTGAACTACCTCGGCACCGAAGAGGCGCAGCTGTCGCTCTTCGAGGCCGGCAACATCCTCCCGGCGCTGTCGGCCGCGGCCGACACGGCCTCGAGTGACCCGATCATCGCCGGCTTCGCCGAGGTGGGCACCGAGTCGGTGCCGATGCCCGCGATCCCAGAGATGGGATCCGTCTGGGAGTACTGGGGCATCGCGCAGGCCGAGGTCATCAATGGTGCCGACCCCGTCGAGCGGTGGCAGAAGCTCACCGCCGACGTCGAGTCCGCCATCGGCTGATCAACCACCTGAGGGTCGCCAGAGATTGCGCGTGCGAGACGCACGAGACCGCAATCTCTGGCGACCCATGGGAGGGGAAGGAACGAAGTGAGCACGGAAACGGAACGGGTCACGACGGATCCGCGTGACACGCGTCGGCGCCGGCGCGCGTACGGCATCGCCGATGAGGCGGCAGGGGGGATCCGTCCCCTGATCGTCAAGCTAATCCTCGTCGGCATCGTGGACGCGATCGCGGTCTACGCCATCTTCGTCCTCGTCGGCTTCGCCGAATGGGGTGTCGCGGCGATCGTCTTCGCGGTCGCGGCGCTGGTGAACTGGATTTACTTCTCGAAGCGCAAGCTGCCCGCGAAGTACCTCGCTCCCGGGGTGCTCTTCCTCGCCCTGTTCCAGGTCTTCGTCCTCCTGTACACCGGGTACGTCGGCTTCACGAACTACGGCACGGGTCACAACGGATCCAAGGACCAGGCCGTGAACGCGCTCATGGCCTCCGCTCTCGAGCGGGTTCCGGACTCACCCACCTACCCCGTGACCATCGTCGAATCGGGTGGCGAGCTCGGCCTGCTCGTGACCTCCCCGAACGGCAACGCCCTCCTCGGCACGTCGGAAGAGCCGCTCGCCGCCGTCCCCGACGCGACCTTCGACGGTGACACTGCCGTCACGGCGCCCGGATGGGAGACCCTGCAGTTCGCCGACGTGCTCGAGCGGCAGAACGAGGTGACCGAACTGTCGGTGCCGGTCTCCGAGGATCCGAACGAAGGCCGCATCAGCACCCCCGACGGATCCCGTGCCTACCAGTACGTCTCGTCGCTCGAATACGATGGCGACGCCGTCACCGACACGTCGACCGGCACCGTCTACCGCGACATCGGCACGGGCGCCTTCACCTCCGACAGCGGCGAAGAGCTCATGCCGGGCTGGAAGGTCGCGGTCGGCTTCGACAACTTCGCCAAGGCCGTCACGGATCAGCGCCTCGCCGGTCCACTCGTCTACGTCACGCTCTGGACGTTCGCCTTTGCGCTCATCACAGTCGGGGTCACCTTCGCGATCGGCCTGTTCCTCGCGATCACCTTCAACCACCCGCGCATGCGCGGCCGCCGCATCTACCGCGCGCTGCTGATCCTGCCCTACGCGATCCCCTCCTTCCTCTCCGCGCTGGTCTGGGCGGGCATGATGAACCAGAGCTTCGGGTTTCTCAATCAGGTGATCTTCGGCGGGGCCGAGATCCCCTGGCTGACGGATCCCTGGATGGCGAAGGTCAGCGTGCTGATCGTGAACATCTGGCTCGGCTTCCCCTACATGTTCCTCGTGTGCACGGGAGCGCTGCAGTCGATCCCGGACGAGCTTCAGGAAGCGGCGACCGTCGACGGCGCCGGTCCCTGGCAGGTGTTCCGCCGGATCAAGCTTCCGCTGCTGCTCGTGAGCATCGCCCCACTGCTCATCTCGTCGTTCGCGTTCAACTTCAACAACTTCAACGTCGTGTACATGTTGACCGACGGCGGACCGCGCGACTCCTCGGCGCCGATCCCCGTCGGGCACACCGACATCCTCATCTCGATGGTCTACAAGGTGGCGTTCACGGGGCAGACCCGCGACTACGGTCTCGCGAGCGCGTACACGATCATCATCTTCGCGATCGTCGCGGTGATCTCCATCGTCGCGTTCCGCCGTACGAAGTCGCTGGAGGAGCTGAACTGATGACTCTGCGCAAGTGGTTCCTCGACACGGGCTGGCGTCACATCGCCGGCGTCATCGTGCTCATCGTCGCGATGCTGCCGATCGTCTTCGTGATCTCCAGCTCTCTCAACCCCAGCGGCACGCTCACCGGATCCAACGCCCTGTTCTCCGCCATCGGCTTCGACAGCTACGCGCGGATCCTGTCCAACCCGCAGGCGCCGTTCCCGATGTGGTTCGCCAACACGCTGATCATCAGCGGTCTGACCGCGATCCTCACCGTGTTCCTCGGCGCGCTCGCCGCGTACGCGTTCTCGCGGATGCGCTTCGCGGGGCGCCGTGTCGGCCTGATCACGATCGTCGTCGTGCAGATGTTCCCGCAGCTCCTCGCCGTCGTCGCGATCTTCCTGCTGCTCAGCGCCCTCGGCGACTGGTTCCCCGCCATCGGCCTGAACACCCGCGTCGGCGTGATTCTCGTCTACCTCGGCGGCGCGCTCGGCGTGAACACGTATCTCATGTACGGGTTCTTCAACACGATTCCGCAGTCGATCGACGAGGCCGCCCGTATCGACGGCGCCGGCCACGCACGCGTGTTCTTCACCATCGTGCTGCCGCTCGTCACGCCGATCCTCGCGGTCGTCGCGCTGCTGAGCTTCATCGCGTCGGTGAACGAGTTCGTCGTGGCGTCGGTCGTGCTCATCGACTCCGACGTGCAGACGCTCGCCGTGGGCCTCACGAAGCTCGTGTCGAACCCGCGGTACGCCGACTGGAGTGCGTTCTCCGCCGGCGCCGTGATGGCCGCCCTGCCCGTCGTCGCGCTGTTCCTCTTCCTGCAGAAGTACATCGTCGGGGGGCTGACCGCTGGTGCGGTGAAGTAGGGGACTGCTCCGCCGCACGGGCATGCCATTGACGCCGCAGTCCCCCGGATCCGCGGGGCGGATCCTCCCCGCTGCGCGCCCCGGCCGCCGCTAGTGCGGCGGCCGGGGACCCCGAACGCGCGGCGTGGGCCCACCGCCAGTCCCGATGCCAGCGGCGTCGGCAGCACGCTCGCTTCGCTCCGTACGTATCGGGGACAGCGAGACCGCGGAATGCGAGGCGCGGCATGGACGTGCAGGAGACTTGCGGGCGCGCGCCGGGAGTTTTCAGGCAGGATAGGACCACGCCGTCGAAGGGGGAGTCACATGTTCGGTCGCCGCCGGTCCGCGCCCACCGTCCCTGCCGCGCTGGCACGCACGCCACAGGCGAAGGGTCCGTGGCGCGATGCGATGGGGTTGCTCGCGACGCGCTCGATCCAGATCATCGCCGTCGCGCTGCTGCTTGTGGCCATCGTCTTCGGACTGCGTCAGCTGACCGTCGTCGTGATCCCCGTGATCCTCGCGCTCGTGTTCGCCGCGGCGTTCGAGCCGCTGATGCGCTGGCTGCGCGCGCGGATGCCCTCGGTGCTCGCGACGATCATCGTCCTGCTCGGTATCGTCGTCGTGATCGGCGGCGTCGGGTGGGCGATCGTGCGCGCCGTGGTCGCACAGTGGCCCGACCTCTACCAGAGCGCCACCGACGGCGTGAATCAGATCGTCGCGTGGATCAACGAGCTTCCGCTCGCCCAGCAGTGGCTCGGCGATGACCCCGCAAGCGCCGCGTTCGAGGTGCCGCTCGACGACATCTGGGCGACGGTGCAGGGCTTCCTGTCGAGCTCGGGTGTCGGCGCGACCATCGGATCCGGCGCTGTCGCCGGCGTCGGCGCTGTCGCGAGCTTCCTCACGGGGCTCGTGCTGATGGTCGTCATCCTGTTCTTCTTCCTCAAGGACGGCCCGATCATCTGGAACTTCGTGCTGCGGCCCTTCCATGACGAGTGGGACGGACGGATGAAGCGGGTCGGAACGAAGACGGTCGACACCCTCGGCGCGTACGTGCGTGGCACGGCCGGCGTCGCCGCGGCCGACGCGATCGGCATCGGAATCGGCCTGTTCATCCTCGGGATCCCGCTTGCTCTGCCGCTGACGCTGCTCGTATTCATCCTCGCCTTCATCCCGATCGTCGGAGCGACGCTGGCGGGGATCCTCGCGGCGCTCGTCGCCCTCGTCGACGGCGGCTTCATGGACAACGGCCTCCTTGCGGCGGTCATCGTCGTCGGCATCGTGGTGCTCGTCAACCAACTCGAGGGCAACTTCCTCCAGCCCGTGCTGATGGGGCGGGCGCTGAAGCTCCACAGCCTCGTCATCTTGGTCGCACTGACCATCGGCACCGTGACGGCGGGGATCCTCGGCGCGATCCTCGCGGTGCCGCTCACCGCGGTCGCATGGGGCATCGTCCAGGTGTGGGAAGGCGACAGCCTCCCCGCGAAGTGGGCACGGAAGAAGGAAGCCCCCGCCGCCTAGGCAGGACAGCCGCCCAGCCGTTGGGTCGCCAGAGTTTGCACACCTCGGGCCCTCTACGCTGCAACCTCTGGCGACTCACGGGCCGGGGCTGACCCCCACCGATGTGGGTCGCCAAAGAATGCAGAGATGTGGCGCTCTCGCCTGCAATCTTTGGCGACCCACGTGTGGGGCTAGGCGCCGAGCACGCTCGCGATGATCGCGCGAGCCTCTTCCTGCACCTGCGCGAGGTGCTCCGGGCCGCGCAGGCTCTCGGCGTAGAGCTTGTAGACGTCCTCCGTGCCGCTCGGGCGCGCGGCGAACCACGCGCTCTCCGTCTGCACCTTGAGGCCGCCGATCGCGGCGCCGTTGCCGGGCGCCTCCGAGAGCTTCGCGGTGATCGGATCGCCGGCGAGTGTGTCGGCCGTGACGTTGCTCGGCGAGAGGGCCTTCAGCGCGGCTTTCTGATCGGGCGTCGCCGGGGCGTCCACGCGCTCGTACGCGCTCGCGCCGTACTCGGCCTCGAGCTCGGCGTAGCGCTGCGACGGCGTCTTCCCCGTGACAGCGATGATCTCGGCGGCGAGCAGGCAGAGGATGATGCCGTCTTTGTCGGTCGTCCACACGCCGCCGTCGCGACGCAGGAACGATGCGCCCGCGGACTCCTCGCCGCCGAAGGCGACGGATCCGTCGAGCAGGCCCGGCACGAACCACTTGAAGCCGACGGGAACCTCTACGAGCCGACGTCCGAGTGCCGAGACGACGCGGTCGATCATCATCGACGACACGAGCGTCTTGCCGACGGCCGCATCCGCACCCCAACCGGGTCGGTGCGAGTAGAGGTAGTCGATCGCGACCGCGAGGAAGTGATTCGGATTCATCAGTCCGCCGTCGGGGGTGACGATGCCATGACGGTCCGCGTCGGCGTCGTTACCCGTCAGTACGTCGAACTCGTCCCGGCGTGCGACGAGCGTCGCCATGGCCGACGGCGACGACGGATCCATGCGGATCTTCTCGTCCCAGTCGAGCGTCATGAACCGCCATGTCGGGTCGACGTCCGGGTTGACAACCGTGAGGTCGAGGCCGTACTGCTCGGCGATCAGCTGCCAGTACGCGACTGAGGCGCCGCCCAGAGGATCCGCGCCGATGCGCACGCCGGCGGTGCGGATCGCGTCCAGGTCGATGACGTTCACGAGGTCGGCGACGTACGCCGCGCGGAAGTCACGCGTCGCGACCGACTCGGCGTCGATGTCGGCGAAGCGCACCCGCTGCACACCGTCGAGTCCCGCCGCGATGAGCTCGTTCGCGCGTGCGGCGATCCAGCCCGTGGCGTCGGTGTCGGCCGGTCCGCCGTGTGGCGGGTTGTATTTGAAGCCGCCGTCAGAAGGCGGGTTGTGGCTCGGGGTGGCGACGATGCCGTCAGCGCGCGACGGCGAGTCGGCGTCCTTACCGGCGTTGTGCGTGAGGATCGCGTGGCTCAGCGCCGGGGTCGGTACCCACGCGTCGTGCGCATCGACGCGCACGTCGACGCCGTTCGCGACGAGCACCTCCACCGCCGTGCGCTCGGCGGGCAGCGACAGGGCGTGAGTGTCGCGCCCCAGATAGAGCGGACCCCGGATGTTCTGCTCGGCGCGGTACTCGACGATCGCCTGCGTCGTCGCGAGGATGTGCGCCTCGTTGAAGCTCGTGGTCAGAGACGAGCCCCGGTGACCGCTCGTGCCGAACGCCACCTGCTGCGCGGCGTTCGCGGGGTCGGGCTTGCGGTCGTAGTAGGCCGCGATCAGCGCGTCGACATCGACGAGATCGTCGGCTTCAGCGGGGGATCCTGCTCGACTGGTCATGGGGCAATTCTGCCAGGAGGTGGCCCGTCCAGGCACCGCGGCACGCATCCTCGTGCAGGAGACGCGTCACGAACGCCCCACCCGAGACGGCGTACGCTATGTGACATGCCCGACGCGCCTCTTGGAACACGCACCTATAGCTACCTGGGGCCCGCCGGAACATTTACGGAGGCGGCGCTCACGCAGGTGCCGGAAGCCGCGGGGCAGACGTGGAAGCCCGTCGCGAACGTCGCACAGGCACTCGCCGACGTGACGGACGGCTCCAGCCACGGTGCCATGATCGCGATCGAGAACACGGTCGAGGGGGGCGTCTCGAGCGCGCAGGATGCTCTGGCCAACACCCGCGGCTTGCGGATCGTCGGCGAGTATCTCGTGCCCGTGACGTTCCTGCTCGTCGCGCCGCGCGGATCCGCCCTCGCCGACGTCACCGACATCGCGGCGCACCCCGTCGCCTATGCGCAGTGTCTCCGGTGGCTGGGCCGCAACGTGCCCGGGCACTCGCAGGTCGTCGCCGCGAGCAACGTCGCCAGCGCGATCGGCCTGCTCGACGGAACACTGCCCGCGCAGGCGGCGATCGCGGCTCCCGGGGTGGTCGACCACTACGACCTCGACGTGCTCGCGGAGGGCATCGGCGATAACCCCGACGCCGTGACCCGCTTCGTGCTCGTCACGCGGACGGTCGTGCCGCCCGAACGGACGGGGGCCGACAAGACCTCTCTCGTCGTCGAACTGCCGAAGGAGGTCCCGGGCGCGCTCGTCGAGATGCTCGAGCAGTTCGCGACGCGCGGGATCAACCTCAGCCTGATCCAGTCGCGGCCGATCGGCGACCGACTCGGGCGGTACCGGTTCGTTATCGACGCCGACGGCCACATCGCCGACGAGCGGATGGCCGACGCGGTGATGGGCCTGAAGCGATTCAGCCCGAGCGTGACGTTCCTGGGGTCCTATCCGCGCGCCGATCATGAGGCGGTCGAGCACGAGCAGCGGTACAGCGACGCGTCGTTCGCCGACGCGCGTGACTGGCTCCGCGGGATCCTCTCCGGCGCCGACGACTGACCTGGCGCGCTACGCCGTGCGTGGGGGCGATGCCCGCCCGCTCTACCTTCCACGAATGCACCCAAAACCGCTGATTTGGGTGCATTCGTGGAAGGTAGAGCGCGTCAGGCGAGCGGCCAGGCCGCCAGAGCATCGGAGATGCGCCGGCGCGTGGCCACGGGGACCTTCTCGACGAACTCGAACGTCGGATCCGGGCGGCTCTTCGCGCGGCCGCGCCACGTCCCGACGGCGACACCGTCAACCACGACGGCGGGGCGGAAGACGCCGTTATTGCCGGGCACGAGCGCTTTTCGCATGACGTCACTCGCCGCGAGTGAGCGGTCGCCATACCCGAGGATCCACTCGTCGAAAGCGGGAACGAACGAGATGCCCGTGTCGCCCGGATCCGCCGCCGCCTCGCTCGCCAGCCACGCGGGTGTGCCGTCGACCGACACCTCGATGAGTCCATCGGTCGCGCGACGGATCTGCGTCTTCGGCAGCTTCAGCCACCAGACGAGGTCGTCTGTCGTCATCGGACCGCGCGCGGTGACGAGGCCGCGCACGATCTCGGGCAGGGGATCGTCGGTGATGGATCCCGCGGTCGGCGCGCTGGGGGTGGTCGTCGTCAGCAGCTGCTCGTCGTCACGGAACCCGCCCCAGTGCCAGATTCCCGCAACCGCGTGGTGGAAGATCAGGTGGTAGCCGCGGCCTTCGCGGGTGTCGATGCCTGCCTTCGCCCAGAGCTCGAGGGCCTCGGGCCGCGTGAGAGGCAGGTACGGCAGCACAGCGTCGCGGGCGCGACCGAGGACCGCGTCAGTCAGATGCAACTGCTCGCGACGCCGCAGGGTCGACCGGTGGATCCGATCCCCCGTGAGAGCGAGGAGGCTACGCAGGCGAGCGGGGGTCGTCGCGAACAGTGTGCCGCGAGCGGGCCAGCTCCGCACCAGCTCGCCCCGGTCGAATGCGGCCCGGACGTCATCGATCGTCGTTCCGGGCCGCGAGCGCATCGCGATCGCCCGCAGCACGCCTGGGAGATCCTGCCCCTGCAGGGCGACCGCACGGTCGACCACCTGCGTCGGTGAGAGATCGGATCCCCCGAGCAGATGGTTCGACCACCGGATCCGGCGTGCGTGCGTCGACGTCAGCGTCTGCATGGCGCGAGCCTAGCGCGCCACTGCACCTGCCCGACATGACACGAATGCACCCAAAACGGCGGGTTATCGGTGCATTTGTGGAAGGTGGGGCGAGGCGGAGGGAGCCACCGCGCTGCGCTCTCGGAGGAGGGGGAGCAGCGCGAGGCACGCGGCGATCGGTACGCTCAACGCCAGGTACATCGCGCCGTATCCGTCCGCCTGCCAGGGGACCAGCCCCGGAACGACGAGCGCGCCCGCGACGGCCGGCGCGACGGCCGGCGCGAGCGTGTTCGCGACGTTGAAGATGCCGAGACCGAGCGCGGAGCGCTCCGGCGGAAGAACCGCCTGTGCGATCGAGCGACTGGCCGTGAAGCCAGCGCCGATCGCGCAACCGGCCACGAGCGTGGCGAGAAGGAACACCAGCACGGTGGGAGCGAGAGCGCGCGCAATGGTCGCGATCGTCACACCCACAAGGGCGGATCCGAGCAGCACGCGCGCCGACGCGCGTCGTAACCGGCTCGCGGCGATGATCGCCGCAGTTCCGACGAGACCTGCCGCGCCCACGGCAGTCATGAGGGACACGAGACGGACGGAGTCCGCCTCAGCGACCTGCCAGCGGTCGGTGAACAGATACAGCGCGAAGACGAGCCCGGCGGCCAGCTCGAACGCGATCACGAAGCGGATCGTGAAAACGACGACGAATGCGCGTGACGCGACCGTCCGCACAGCATCCAACGGACGGTGGGGCGGCGCCGCGCTGTCGACGCGTGCGCTACGGGGGAGGCGCAGCGCGAGGATCGGGATCGCGACGGCGGCAAACGCCGGCACCACGAGCATCATCACCGCGACGTCGTGGGGGAGAAGCGCCGCGACCGCCAGCCCGGGGAGCGTTCCGAGGATGCTCACCGACGACAGGACGCCGGCGGCGCGCGTGCGGTCCGTGTCGGCGAGGCCGTGCGAGATGAGGCCGTTGATCGCCCCGAAGCACATGTTGTACGCCGCTTGTGCCGTGATCCATGCGGCGGTAAGGGCAACAGGCGACGGTGCCCACGCGACGCCGACGGTGGCAACGAGGCCCGCAACGGCGCCGAGGGTGAGCGCTCCGCGGCGACGTCCTGTGTGATCGGCGAGCCATCCGAACAGGGGGTTCGCGATCATCGCTGCGAGGGATCCGAGCGAGATGATCGCGCCGAGCAGACCGGCGGCCGCGTCAGGCTCGACGAACTCCCGCACGCGGACGGACAGACCGACGACGGCGGGCGCGGTGAGCGCGCCCATCGCCAAGCACTGCGCGAACGCGAGCAGGACGACGCGCTTCACGGCGCGTCGTCCCCGTCGCTGTCCCCGTCGCTGTCCCCGTCGCTGTCCCCGGCGATGCCGAGCGCGACAGCGCGGGCGAGCGCCTGCTCGCGCGTGCTGACGCCGAGCTTCGCGTACAACGAGCGAAGCTGGCTTTTGACCGTGTTGACGGAGACGAAGAGCGCGTCCGCGAGCTCGGTGCGGCTCTCGTGCGTGAAGAGCGCGCAGAGCACCGCACTCTCGCGCGGCGTGAGGGCGGGTCGCGCCAGCGATTGCCACGTGGCCTCCGTCGCGACCGGGCGGATCGCTTCGAAGAGCGTACGCATGGTCGTCGCCGGTTCGTCCGCCCCGAGCGCGTCGATCAGGCGCGTGCGATCGGCCTCGGGCAGGAGAATCACGGGCCAGCGGATGCCCGGATCGATGGCGAGATCCACGATGCGGCTCGCGAAGTGTCCCAGCTCGTCGTCCCAGGACAGGCGCGAGGCGCAGAGCGCACCCGCGACGACGGCGATCAGTTCCTGCTGTGGAGCGAGCGCAGCGGTTTCCGCCTTGCGAAGGAGCGTGGACGCGGTGGCGGAGTCATCGTTTGCGCCAGCGCTGATCGCCTGCATCGCGAGCACGATGCTGCGGTGAGTGCGTCCCGCGGTCTCCGATGCGGGCGACGGCTCTCGTCCGTTCAAGATCCGCAGCACGGCGTCGGCGCCGCTGACGCGATCGCGCACGATCGGCAGCGAGGTGCGTGTGAGCCGGGATCGCACGGTGCGGGTGAAGGTGTGGGCGGCGGAGCGCGCGTGTCCGAGACGACTCTCGGCGAGCGCGCGTGCAACCGCGATGAGGTCCCAGTGTTCGATCGTGTCGACGTGGGGATCGAGCACATCGAGCTCCGCGAGCACGCGCTCCGGAGAATCTGAGGACAGGGCGATCCACGCGCGTCCGAGCCGTCCTAGGGATCCGGCGTATCCCGCGAGCCACGGCTCTGGCCAGTCGTCCTCACGGATGCGGTCGAGCGTGCGTGCCGCGTTGGCGACATTTCCCGTGGCGGCGTCGACGAAGGCCATCCCGGCCAGTCCGAGATTGCGACGGTGCCGCATTGCGAGCCGGTCGGCGAGTGCGACGAGCGCGGCGAACGCTTCACGGGCCTCGCCGATGGCACCGGATGCGTACAGCGAGACGCACGCTTGATTGAAGACCGTCCCGACGATTTCCGCGAGCGATGTATCGAACTCCGGATCCGCGGTTGCGGATTCGATGAGGGCGATGCACTGTCGCGCGGCGTCAGCCATCCGCGTGGGCTGCCCGATGAGGCGCCACGTCAGGCTCTCGAACCCGCGGAGCACCGCACGTTCCGCGGGTGAGAGCGTTCGACCGCGGGCGCGGCCCATGGCTGCGGCAGAGACGAAGAAGGGGGCCGCGCGTGACTGTGTCGCCGGATCCTCGTTGAGCAGGAGCCCGTACCAGAGCGCGAGCAGCGGCCGACGGTGGATCTGCGCGACAGGGAGCGTCTTCACGAGCTGGCGGAGACGCGGTTTGTCCTCGTGGTTGAACGGCCACGCCCGCAGCATGAGTCGACTCGCATGGTCGTAATCGCGTCCTTCGAGCGCGAAGAGGAGCGCGGTTGAGTAGTCGCGGAGCCGCATTGCGATCCAGCGAGCGATCTTGCGTTTCGCAGCGAATACGAGCCGGGCGTGGCGCGCATGGAAGTCCGCAGAGGCCGCCTGTCTGACGCCGTCACGGTACCGGAACAGTGCCTGCCCGCTTTCGTGTGCGATCCAGCCTCCCGCCCCCTGGCGCGCGAGACGGTCGAGCACCTGTGCCGCATCGGCGCGACCGGTGAGGTCGCGCGCGAGGTCGGCATCGATCACGGGGGCGAGAGCGATGACGCCCGCGAATTCGCGGATCCCGCTGTCGGCGAAGCGCTCCATGATCGCGGGGTGCAATGCGAGCGAATCGGCAAGTACGGGGGCATCGTGATGCTCGATGGCGAAGCGCAGGCTGGCGACGCGCTGGGCGGCGTCGCTTGTCAGGATGGCCTCGCGACGGTTCGCGTCGATGCGCGATGCGTCGCGCTCCACAATCTCGCGCGCTTCGCGCGGCGATAGCGCGAGGTCGGTCGTGGTCAGTTCGACCCAGCTAATTGGCGGGGGGTCGGCGAGTAACGCGTCGCGAACGGCAACCGATGAGCAGGCCACAAGGCAGCGCATATCGGGGCGATGCTGCAACAGGGTGACGAGATCGTCAACCACGGGGCGCCACGTTGCAGCTTCGTCGGGGAGCCCGTCAATGACGAGCGTGCGAGGCGTGATGTTCTCGTGAACCAGCCGCCGAATCACGCTGTCAATTGATGCGGGCGATTCTGAGATCGCGATGACCTTACGGGCGAGCGTCGCGTCATCGAGCCAGCCGTCGGCATGCAGGCGGGTGAGAACGCGCAGCCAGAACCCGGCGCGGGACGAGAGGTGCGAACGCAGGTCAAGCCAGAGGACCGACTCACCGGCGTCAGAGGCCCACTGTGAGAGCAGGACGGTCTTGCCCGACCCGCCTTCGGCGTGCAAAACGCACAGTTGTTCTGATCCGGTGAGACGTTCGAGCAACCGTGCGCGAGGAACGGCTTCGGCGGTGTCGACGTGCCCGAACGTCGGCGCGCCAGTGCTCATGGATGTCTCCCTCGCTGTGACTCTCCGCGCCCTCGCGACCGCCGTGCAAGATGTGGAGCAGCTCGCCGCGTAAATGGCCCAGAGCGGCCAATTCTAATCACGGAGACGTCGGATGTCGCGCGGGGTGAAGCGCGGGGTGAAATTCCGGTCGACCGCTATGAGAGTCCCGGGCGCCGCGCTTCAATCGCGAGTGGATCCCGTCGGTCCCGTGCGTCATATCTCGCGCGACATACGTCGGGTGCACGCCGGTCGTTCGCGTCGTCGGCGTGCCCTGAACGAGAGGAGAGATTCTTGCTGTCAAGAACACAGCGTTCCCGCGGAGGGCGCGCGTGGTGGTCGTCTTCGCCGAGAAATGGCGAACCCTCGAGGGACGTGCGACGCTCCGCACGACGACACACGGCGTTCGCACTTGCGCTCGGTCTCGTGATCCCTCTTCTCGGAACAGCGGTCGCCACTCCCGCGGCCGCCGCGCCGGGCGATGCGTTCGACCCGGCCGATCCGACGATCTTCATCTCCCAGGGCAGCACGACTCAGCTCTATCGCTCACTCGCGAACCCCGACGGAACGTTCTCTTTCACACCAGAAGGCGACGTTCAGGACGTCACGTACAACGGGATCGGGTACGACGAGGCCAGCGGGTACATCTACGCGATCGTGTCGGGCGGGAACGCTGAGATTCCCAGCGGTTCACTTGTGCGCGTCGGTCAGGAAGGTGTGATCGAGCGCGTCGGCAGCGAAACGTTCGTTGGGCCGTCCGGGGGGTCGAACTTCCAGGCGGGTGCCGTCGGTGACGACGGCTATTACTACATCATTCAACAGAACTCCAACGTCGCCTATCGCATCGACCTCGCGACCGGCGAAGGCGCGGGCGAAGTAGCACTGGCGGCGAGCTTCGCGGCGCCCGACTTCACGTTCGCGGCGGGGTTCGCCTGGGCTCTGAACCTCCAGGGTCAGCTCATCCGCGTGAACATGGCCGACGGCGGCCTGACGGTTTTTCCCGGCTCGATCGCTGAGCCCTCGAGCATCGGCTTCGGCGCGGGGTGGACGTTCGGAAACGGCAACCTCGGGTTCTCGGACAACGCCACTGGCGCGGTCTACCAGTTCGCGATCAGCGATGTCGCGGCGGCTCAGCCGACCGTAGAGCTGATCTCGGTCTCGGAGGGGCCCGCATCGTCGATCAATGACGGCACGATGGTTCCCGGCCTTCCCGTCGATCTCGCCGTGGAGAAGACCTCCGCAGCGACGCACCTCGTCGATGACCAGGTGCAGTACTCGATCACGGTGCGCAACCTGAGCGACGCGGCCTCGAGCGGATGGTCGGTCACCGACGTGATCCCCGAGGGTCTCGGCGAACCCGCCGTCGTCGAGGAGGTCTCGAACGCATACGACGAGGAGACGCGTCAGCTCACGGTGACGGGCGGCCGACTTGAGGGCGGTGCCGAGTACACGTTCACGATCGTGGCCGAGTCGAACCTCGCCGCTGGCGAGTGCACCGAGAACACCGCGACCGTGATCGGTAACGAACGCGATGATGTCGTCGACAACGACAGCGACACCGCCGAGACGTGTGCCATCGAGCCTGCGATCGATTTCGGTGACGCGCCGGAGTCGTACGGCACGCTGCGCACCGACGACGGTGCACGCCACCTCATCCCCGACTACGACGAGGACGCCCTGACGGCTCCCGTCATGCTCGGTGAGTCGATCGATGCTGAGGAAGACGGACAGCCGAGCCCCAACGCGGACGGTGACGGCGCGGACGAGGACGGTGTCGTCTTCAACCCGCAGCTCGGGTACGGCAACGCGGTGATCCGCACCGGAACCGACCCGGTGTCGCTCGCTGGCATCACGAACACCCTCGAGGTCACCGCGACCGCGGACGGGTTCGTGTCGGTGTGGGTCGACTGGGATCTCGACGGTACGTTCGGCAACGACGAGCGCGTCGTGAGCTCGGAGCCAGTGGCTGCCGGAGCGAACGAGCTGACGTTCGAGATGCGCGACAACCCGGATGACATCTCATCGATGGTCCGCGTGCGCTACAGCACGGATGCCGACGCGGTCGCCGCTCCCACCGGGCCTGCGCCCGACGGCGAGGTGGAGGACTACCGCGTGCTCGTCGAGCGCGTGCTGACGCCGAACGGGTGCACGGCTTCGGATACGGAGCACTACGCCTTCACTTTCAGCGATCCTGTCGAGCGAAGCGGCGACGGCGGCGCCGGCACGACGGCACTGTTCGGTGACGTCAGCGTCGTGAACGGGCAGGCTGTCGACATGTTCGTCGAGGTGCTCGACGGATGGACGAACGCCATCCGTCGCGGCAGCGGAGGGATCTTCGGCGAGGACGACGCGAACTGGCAGATTGAGGGCAACGCCTCGCTGCGCTACAGCTTCTTCGTCGCGGGCACCGAAGAGCCGATCGGTGTCAACGCCGCCTACACGGTGAGCGACATGGACACGGGCGAGATCGGGACCTTCGCCGCCGCAGACCTGGCGAGCTATGCCGTCACGGAGGGCAGCGCCGTTCAGATCACGGAAGAAGCTGGCGAGGTCCGTTTCCGCGGATCCGGCCAGTGGAACGGCAACCCGGAGAGCCGCTTCCAGATCGTGCTGGAGGACATCGCCACGTTCGAATCCGACTGGCAGGGCGGATCCAATTCCGGTTTCGGGTTCGACGGCGACGGCGACCTCGCGATCGAGCCGTCGTGTTTCGACTTCGGTGACGCGCCGGCTTCCTACGGCACGATGCTGGAGGACGACGGCGCTCGCCACGTCCTGACGTCGGGCCTCACGCTCGGCGATCTCATCGACTTCGATCCCGACGGGCAGCCGTCGGCGGACGCGAGGGGCGACGATGACAACCGCGCTGCGGACGAGGACGGCGTGACCGCTCCGATCGCCGTGTCGACGACGGGCACCACCGACGTCGACGTGACGGCCGTCAACAACACCGACGACGCGGCCACGATCGCCGCCTGGGTGGACCTCGACGGCAGCGGCACGTTCGATGACGGCGAGCTCGTCACCGCGGATGTGCCCGCAAACAGTGGCTCCGGGTCGTACACGCTGACGTTCGGCGAAGCCACGACGACCGAGGACACGTACGCGCGATTCCGGCTCTTCCCGACCGGTGTCACCGAGTTCCTTCCGACGGGCGAGGCCTCGGCCGGTGAAGTCGAGGACTACACCGTCGAGGTGGTTGACCGCGACATCGAGCTGACCAAGGAGTCTGACTTCTCGGACGCCTCGCGTCCTGGCGACACGGTCACGTACACGGTGACCGCGACCAACCCCGGCACGGATCCGTACACGGATGACACCCCCGCGGTGATCCTGGACGACCTGTCCGGTGTGCTCGACGATGCGACATTCGTCGACGGATCCATCGTCACGTCCATCGCGGGTGAGCCGGCCGATGTCGAGGCGACCTTCGACAGCGACTTCGAACTGCTCAGCTGGGTCGGCCCGCTTGGCGCCGGCGAGACGGTGACGATCGAATACCAGGTCGTGCTCGGATCGGACGGCAACAACACCGTGCGCAACACGGTGTGGCACGCGGAGGAGCCTCCGGGCGACGACCCGCCGACCACTCCGGAGTGCGAGCCGGGTGACCCCGACTGCGTCACGATCACGAATCTCCTTCCGGAGCTCGAGGTCGAGAAGTCCGCTGACTTCACGGAGCTGCCTCGCGTGGGCGAGACGGTGACCTACGAGGTCACGGCGACGAACGTCGGCCCCGGCGTCTACACGGACGAGGCACCCGCCGTGGTTCTGGACGACATGACCGACGTGCTCGACGACGCCACCTTCGTGGACGGCTCGATCACCACCAGCACCGGTGCCGACGCCGCGCTCGAGGACGGCCGCCTCAGCTGGGCGGGCGCTCTGGGCGTCGACGAGACGGTGACGATCACCTACCAGGTGACCTACACGGCCGAGGGCGATGCCATGCTCTCGAACGTCGCGTGGCAGCCGTTCGACCCCGAGAACCCGGGCGAGAAGCCGGTCTGCGACCCGCGCGATGCCGATGGTCGCGACCCGGTGACGGGCGAGCCCTGTGGCCTCGTCAACATCCCCGGTGGTCAGTACACGGTGACGAAGGACGTCGACCCCGAGGACGGCAGCACTGTCGTCGCAGGTCAGGAGCTGACGTACAGCATCACGTTCGACAGCACCGGATCCGCTCCCGCGGACATCGTGTCCTGGACGGACGACCTCTCGGGCGTGCTCGACGACGCGGAGCTCATCGTTGCTCCCGTCTCTTCCGACCCCGGGATGCTCGAGGTGACGGAGGTCGAGGACGGCCAGTTCTCGGTCAGCGGACTGCTGCCGAACGGTGAGTCGGCCACGGTGTCGTACACCGTGCGCGTGCTGCCCGACGGTGAGCGTGGCGACCACACGCTCGGCAACGTCGTCTTCCCGACGAACACCCCGCCCGGTGACGGCGATGTGTGCGATGAGGACGACCCGCTGTGCACGGTGAACTACGTGCCGGAAATCGTCGACGCGAAGTCGGTGGACCCGGACTCCGGATCCACGGTCGTCTCGGGTGATGAGCTGCAGTACACGCTGACGTTCACGAACAACGGAGCCGCTGCGGGCGATGTGGACCGGGTCGATGACCTGACGCACCTGCTCGACGACGCCGACGTGACGGTGCAGCCGTCCGCCTCGGACGACGCACTGGCGGTCTCGGAGATCGAGGATGGACGGTTCTCGATCGTCGGCGAGCTCGAGGCCGGACAGACGGTCACGGTGACGTACTCCGCGACGGTCAAGCCGGTCGACGAGATGGGCGACGCCGTGCTGGCGAACTTCCTGATGGGGCCGGACGGCGACACGCCTGAAGACCCGACGGTGTGCGAGCCGGGCGACGAGGACTGCACGACGAACCTCGCGCCGAGGATCATCGACGCGAAGTCAGTGGATCCGGAGTCGGGCACTGTCGTGCAGCCTGGTCAGGAGCTGACCTACACGCTGACGTTCCAGAACATCGGCGCCGCACCGGGTGACGTGGACCGGGTCGACGACCTGACTCACGTGCTCGACGACGCTGACGTCACCACCGCACCGGTGTCGTCGGATGAGGCGCTGGCGGTCTCGGAGATCGAGGACGGTCGCTTCTCGATCGTCGGCGAGCTCGAGCCCGGGCAGATGGTCACGGTCACCTACACGGTGACGGTGAAGCCGGCCGATGCCATGGGCGACACCGTTCTCGGCAACGTCCTCCTCGACCCCGACGAGGACACTCCGGAGGATCCGAGCGTGTGCGAGCCCGGCGACGAGGACTGCACCACGAACACCGCGCCGCGGCTTGAGGACTCCAAGTCCGTGAACCCGGCGACGGGAACGGCCGTGCAGCCTGGCCAGGAGCTGACCTACACGCTGACGTTCGAGAGCACCGGCAGCGCGCCGGTGGACGTGAACCGGGTCGACGACCTGACGCACGTGCTCGACGACGCCGACGTGACCGTCCAGCCGTCGGCTTCTGACGACGCCCTGAGCGTGTCGGAGATCGAGAACAACCGGTTCGCGATCACCGGCGAGCTGCAGCCGGGTCAGACGGTCACGGTGACCTACACCGTCGCCGTGAAGGCCGCTGACCAGCTCGGCGACAGCCAGCTGGCGAACTTCCTCATGGATCCCGAAGAGGAGCCGCCTGCGGAGCCCGTGTGCTCTGACGGAGAGGACTGCACCTCGAACGCCGTCTCGAACGTCTCGGTCTCCAAGACCGCCGACCCGGAGAATGGCATCGCGGTGGAGGACGGCCAGATCGTCACCTACACGCTCACGTTCGAGAACGAGGGCGAGGGATCGGCAGACATCTCGTACACCGACCACATGGCGGGCGTGCTGGATGACGCGGATCTCGTGCAGGAGCCGCAGTCGTCTGATGAGGCGCTCACGGCCTCGGAGGTGCGCGACGAGCAGTTCACGGTTTCGGGTGAGCTGGCGGGCCAGCAGGTGGTGACGGTGACGTATGCCGTCGAGGTGCGCGATTACGCCGAACAGGGCGACCACGTCCTCGGCAACGTCGTGACGGTCACCGGCGAGGAGCCGTCTGCCGAGTGCGAGGTCGGAAGCGACCACTGCACTCAGCACCCGACGGAGGAGCCGCCGGCACCGGAGGAGACTCCGGAGCCCGAGGAGACCCCGGCGCCGGAAGACACTCCGGCACCGGAGGACACCCCGGCACCGGAGGAGACTCCGGCTCCGGAGGACCCTCTGAACCCGACGGGTGAGGAACTGGCGCTCGGCCTCGGCGCGATCGCCGCACTGCTCCTCGCCGCCGGACTCGGCGCGGTCTTCATCGCCCGTCGCCGGAAGGAGCAGGTGGACGCCTGAGGCTTCGCGCGGTCGTGTCCTCATCCCCCATGAGGGCACGACCGCGCGAGGAGCACCCGCTGAGCGGACACCCCAACCTTCCACGAATGCACCGAAAAGCGACGCTTTTCGGTGCATTCGTGGAAGGTGAAGCGCCTGTCAGGCTGGCGGGAGGCGCAGCACGTTCGACTCGCCCACTTCGACGTCTTCGATCCAGCGCAGCGACCGCGCGAGGTCGTCGAGGTGGGGGAGGAAGAGGAGGAACCGCTCCTTGTCGGGCGACACCGCGTGCAGCGTGACGAGGTGACCGCCCGTCTCCCACGTGTACGTCGCGAAGGGCGTCCGTCCCTGTTGCGGCTGATCCATGACCAGCTTCTCGCCGACACCGAGGTAGGGGTTCGAGAAGTTCTCGGTGTCGTCGAACTCCATCGGCATCGACGCACGCGCCGCGCGCACGTTCGGGGTGAGTTCCTGCGCCTGCGCGAGCGCGGCCAGTGCCGACGGATCTTCCTTCCACGACCAGGCGAGGAAGCGCCCGTTCGCGTGCCGCAGGCCCGCCTTGATCGCGCGGGTCGCGATGAAGTTGATCACGCCGGATCCGGGCTGCCCGGGCACGACACCGGCGGTCGACGTGAGCATCCGGATCGCCGCCTTGCGGTGTCGGCCACCGGCGAGGCCGCGCCCGCGGATGGGGACCCAGCGGTCGGGATCGGCGTCGGCCTGCAGATGCGCGCTCATGCCGTCAATTCTCTCGCATCCCGCGGCTGGCCGTCTCGCGATCCCGGGATCCGTCCACGTCGCTCCGCTACGCTCGTCGCGTGACGATCCCCGACCTCGCATACGCCGAATCGCTCATCGCGGAGACGCCCGATTATCCCGAGCCCGGCGTGCTGTTCCGAGACATCTCGCCGTTGCTCGCCGATCCGCGCGCGATGCGCGCAACGTTCGAGGCTCTCGTCGAGCCATTCCGCGGCGAGTTCGACGTGGTGGGCGGGATCGAGGCACGTGGCTTCCTCCTCGCGGGCTATGTCGCCGCGGTGGAGGGCGTGGGGATGCTGCCGATTCGCAAGGCCGGCAAGCTGCCCAGGCCGGCGGCCGCCGTCAGCTACGCGCTCGAGTACGGCACGGCCACGATCGAGGCGCCCGGTGTGCTCTGGCCGGGTGCGCGCGTGCTTCTGGTCGACGACGTGCTCGCGACGGGCGGCACAATCGCCGCCGCGCGCGAGATCATCACGCAGCTCGGTGCAACGGTCGCCGGCG
This sequence comes from Microbacterium faecale, assembly GCF_014640975.1. Classification (NCBI taxonomy): domain Bacteria; kingdom Bacillati; phylum Actinomycetota; class Actinomycetes; order Micrococcales; family Microbacteriaceae; genus Microbacterium; species Microbacterium faecale. The sequence goes on along the minus strand of NZ_BMHO01000001.1, from coordinate 134,510 downwards.
CCGCCGTGATCCTCGAGCTCGACGGCCTCGGCGGACGCGCCGTCGCCGGAGACCTCCACACCGTTTTCACGGCATAGCGTCACGACGACAGAGCCCCTCAACGCGACGGCGCGTGGGCAACCGGATCCGCGAGCAACCGCGCGAACGCGAGTTCAGCGGGCGCGATCTGCATGAGGCGCGAGCGCATCCGCGCCCGCTCGAGTCGCACCTGGCGCCCCTCGGCGCCCACCGGTTCGACGCGGACCGCGTCCGACAGCGTCTCCCGGCTCGTCGCCAAGAGCACACCGAGGTAACCGGACAGCACGACGACTTCGGGGGCGAAGGCGTTGACGAAGTTCGTCAGCGCCGTCGAAAGGATGCCGACCTGGCGGGTGAGCTCCGCGGTCACCCTCGGATCCTTCGCGACGCCGAGCTCGATGTCGATGTCGTCTTCGTCGAGCTTGCGGCGACCGAGCAACTTCATGATCGGCCCGGGGGAGACCTCGGCACCGAGACAGCCGCGACGCCCGCACGCGCAGCGCGCCCCCATCGGGTCGACGACGGTGTGGCCGAGCTCTCCCGCGAACCCCGACGTGCCGCGCAGGAGAGTTCCGTCGAAGACGAGTCCGCCGCCGATGCCGTTGAGTGAGCCGCCGAGATAGAGCATGTTGTCGACGCCGCGGCCGATGCCGAAGCGCGCCTCCGCCATTGCGCCGATGCTGGCGTCGTTTCCGACGGTGACCGGCATCTTCAGTGCATCCTCAAGACGGGCGCGGATGTTCTCGCGCTTCCATCCGAGGGGCGGCGCGAGTAGAACGGCGCCGGACTGGTCGACGAGACCGGGCACCGCGACCCCGGCACCGATGAGGCGGTAATGACGGTCGATGTCGGCACGCATGCCGTCGACGAGCGACGCCGTGATCTGCGCGAAGCGACGCGGGCTCGGCGCGCTCGCGAGGTCGTGCCGCACGCGCGAGTGCACGGATCCGCCGAGGCCGACGAGCGCGACCGTGATCGCGTCGGGTTCTACGCGGATACTCAGCGCCACGACGTCGTCGTCGGCCGCGACCCCCAGGGACGGACGACCGACGCGGCCCGTCGGCGTCGTCGACGCCTCGCACGCGACGCCGATCTCGATGAGCTCGGTGACCAGCCCCGTCACCGTCGAGCGGTTCAGTCCGGTTTCGGATCCGATGTCCGAACGCGAGAGCGCACCGTCGGTGTGCACGAGCGTGAGCACAGCCGACAGGTTCTGCTGGCGGACCTCCTCGTTCGTCGTCCGCCCCGTCGCGGCAACGCTCTTCCGCGACGGTCGTTCCGCCTCATGCATCTCGGTCAGCGCTCCGCATTACGCCCCGGCCGTCATGAGATGCATCAGGAGCTCCTGGTCGGCGTCCTCGCGGGCGACTTCGCCGGTCACCCGACCCTCCGACATCGTGTAGATGCGGTCGGAGAGACCGAGGATCTCGGGAAGCTCCGAGGAAATGACGATGATCGCCTTGCCCTGCGCCGCGAGCTCGTTGATGATGCCGTAGATCTCGTACTTCGCACCGACGTCGATGCCGCGTGTGGGCTCGTCGAGGAACAGCACATCCGGGTTGGCGAAGAGCCACTTCGACAGCACCACCTTCTGCTGGTTGCCGCCAGACAGGTCGCCCGTGATGGTGCGAACGCTCGGCGCCTTGATGTTCATCTTGTAACGGAAGGCGTCGGCGATCTTCCGCTCGCGCACGCGATCCACGAGCCCGCCGTGCGAGAGCCGCGTCAACGCCGCCGTCGAGACGTTCTCCTGGATATCGGCGACGAGGTTCAGGCCGTGCTGCTTGCGGTCTTCCGTCGCGTACGCGATGCCGTGGCGGATCGCTTGGTCGACGGTTCGCACGTCGATGCGGGTGCCGTCCTTGAAGGCGCGACCCGTGACAGCGGATCCGTACGAGCCGCCGAAGATGCTCATTGCGAGCTCGGTGCGTCCCGCGCCCATGAGGCCCGCGAACCCGACGATCTCGCCGGCGCGCACGGTGAAGGCCGCGTCGTCGACGACGATCCGCTCGGGATCCGTCGGATGGTGCACCGTCCAGCCCTCCACGCGGAACAGCTCGTCACCGATATCGGGATCGCGCGGCGGGAAGAGACTGTCGAGGTCGCGACCGACCATCGCACGGATGATGCGCCCTTCGTTCGTTTCGGGGTCGTCGCGCCGCATGGTTTCGATCGTCGCTCCGTCGCGGATCACCGTGATCCGGTCGGCGACGGAGAGCACCTCGCGAAGGCGGTGCGAGATGACGATGCAGGTGATGCCCTGGTCACGGAAGCCGCGCACGAGGTCGAGCAGGCGTTCCGAGTCGGATTCGCCGAGTGCCGCCGTCGGCTCGTCGAGGATGAGCACCTTGACGTCCTTCGCGAGTGCTTTGGCGATCTCGATGAGCTGCTGCTGGCCGACGCCGAGGTCGGACACCCGCGTTGCGGGATTCTCCTTCAGCCCGACGCGCTCCATCAGCTCGGCGGCCCGCAGGTGCGTCTGCCTCCAGTCGATGAGCCCGCGGCGGGTGATCTCGCTGCCGAGGTGGATGTTCTCGGCGATCGAGAGATGGGGAACGAGGGCGAGCTCCTGGTGGATGATCGCGATTCCGCGGGCCTCGCTGTCGCTCACGGAGCGAAACGAGACCCTCTCGCCGTCCATCTCGATCGAGCCGTCGAACGTCCCGGCCGGGTGCACGCCGCTGAGAACTTTCATCAGCGTCGACTTGCCCGCACCGTTCTCGCCGCAGATGGCATGCACCTCGCCAGGGGCGATCTCGAGCGACACATCCGAGAGGGCGATGACGCCGTGGAATCGCTTCGTAATCCGCTCGGTGCGAAGGATGGGCGCGGGCATGTAGACCGTTCTGCGTGCAGGTTCTCCGACACCGTATGTTACGGGAAAGTAATTTGTCCATAGGCCCGTCAATATGTATGGTTTCGTGTTGCGGGTCGCCGAGGCTGGTGGCCGCGAGGAGAGACATTCCCGCGATACCGCGCGAATGCACCACTTTCGACGAGGAGAGACACAGCGATGAAGCGAACTGGATTGCGGATTCTCGGCGCCACGGGCGTTGTCGCGCTCGGGCTGAGCATGGCTGCCTGCGCGAACGACGGCGGATCCGGCGGCAACGAGGGCGGCGGCGACGGCGGAGAGGGCGCGGCACAGGACCTCACGGTCGGCGTCGCGATGCCGAACGAGACCTACGAGCGCTGGGTGCAGGACGGCAACGCCGTCAAGGACCAGCTCGAGGAGGCCGGTTACGAGGTCGACCTGCAGTACGCGGCGGATGACATTCCCACGCAGCAGGAGCAGATCGAGCAGATGATCACGAACGGCGCGGACATCCTCATCGTCGCGTCGATCGACGGCACCGCGCTCGCGAACCAGCTCCAGGGGGCGGCCGATGAGGGGATCCCGGTCATCGCATACGACCGCCTCATCAACGACACCGAGGCCGTCGACTTCTACGTGACCTTCGACAACTACACGGTCGGCGTGCAGCAGGCGACCTCGCTGCTGACCGGCCTCGGCTACCTCGACGAGGAGGGCAACGAGACCGACCTCGACGAGACGAAGTACATCGAGCTGTTCGGCGGCGCTCCCATCGACAACAACTCGATGTTCTTCTACAACGGCGCGATCGACACCCTGCAGCCGTACATCGACGAGGGCCTGCTCGAGGTCCGTTCGGGTCAGACCTCGTTCGACCAGGTCAAGACCGACGACTGGGAAGGCGCAAACGCGCAGCAGCGCATGGATGACATCCTGACGCAGCATTACGGTGGCGGCACTGAGCAGCTCGACGGCGTCCTGGCGCCCGCTGACCCGCTCTCGCGCGGCATCATCAACTCGCTCACGCAGAACGGGTACCCGGAGACGCTCGAGGAGGGCCTTCCGGTTGTCACCGGCCAGGATGCCGAGGCCGCGACCGCGAAGCTGATCTCCGACGGTGTGCAGTACTCGACCATCTTCAAGGACACCCGCAAGCTCGCTGAGCAGGCCGCCGTGGCCGCGGTCGCCTACGCCGAGGGCGAGGAGCCGGAGCCGAACGACACCGAGTCGTACGACAACGGCGTCAAGGTCGTGCCGTCCTTCCTGCTCGAGTCGGACATCATCGTCGCCGACAACGTGCAGGAGCTCCTCATCGACAGCGGATACCTGTCGGAGGACGACCTCAGCTAGTCCGGACGTTCGCACTACCTCTCCCGCCGGGCCGGACGCTTCCGCGTCGGACCCGGTGGGCAGGGGTGGGGCGGCGGCGAGCGACGACGGACGAAACAGGAGAGGCAGCAGCAATGGCCGACGCGATCCTCGAGATGCGCGAGATCACCAAGAACTTCCCCGGCGTGAAGGTCCTCAAGAAGGTGAGCCTCACGGTCGAGCGCGGCGAAATCCACGCGATCTGCGGCGAGAACGGGGCCGGGAAGTCGACGCTGATGAAGGTGCTGTCGGGGGTCTACCCGCACGGATCCTTCGGCGGCGACATCGTGTTCGAAGGCGTCCCGCAGACCTACAACTCGATCACCGACTCCGAGGACGCCGGGATCGTCATCATCCACCAGGAGCTCGCGCTCGTCCCCTACCTGTCGGTGGCTGAGAACATCTTCCTCGGCAACGAGCGCACGGACGGCGGCCTGGTCAACTGGCACCGCACCAACGCGGAAGCCGCAACGTACCTGAGCCGCGTCGGGCTCGATGAGAACCCGACCACGCCCGTCGGCCAGCTCGGTGTCGGCAAGCAGCAACTCATCGAGATCGCCAAGGCGCTCACGAAGGACGTGAAGCTCCTGATCCTCGACGAGCCGACGGCGGCGCTCAACGACAACGACTCGGAGCACCTGCTGAACCTGCTCCGTCAGCTGCGCGACGAGGGCATCACGTGCATCATCATCAGCCACAAGCTCGGTGAGATCGAGGCGGTCGCCGACAAGACGACGATCATTCGCGACGGTGAGTCGATCGAGACGATCGACATGACCGACGACGACGCGACGCAGGACCGGATCATCCGCGGGATGGTCGGCCGCTCGCTCGACAAGCGCTTCCCCGATCGCACTCCGCACATCGGCGAGGAGATCTTCCGGATCGACAACTGGTCGGTCACCCACCCGACGCAGCCTGACCGGACCGTTGTCGACGACGCCTCGATCTCGGTGCACGCCGGCGAGATCGTCGGCATCGCAGGCCTGATGGGTGCGGGACGCACGGAGTTCATGATGAGCGTGTTCGGCCGCAGCTACGGCCGCGACGCGAAGGGCACGGTCACTTTGCACGGCCGCGAGGTCGACACCCGCTCGGTGAACGCCGCCATCGAGGCCGGCATCGCGTATGTCTCGGAGGACCGCAAGCATTACGGCCTCAACCTCATCAGCGACATCCGCACGAACATCTCGTCCGCGGCGCTTGGAAAGCTCGCCAACTGGGCGTCCTTCGTCAATGACAACGAGGAGATCAAGATCTCCGAGGAATACCGGCGCCGGATGAACATCAAGACGCCGACCGTGATGCAGACCGTGGGGAACCTCTCGGGCGGCAATCAGCAGAAGGTCGTCCTGTCCAAGTGGCTGTACTCGGATCCGGACGTCCTGATCCTCGACGAGCCGACGCGGGGGATCGACGTCGGTGCCAAGTACGAGATCTACGAGATCATCGGCGCGCTCGCCGCCGAGGGCAAGGCGATCATCGTGATCTCGAGCGAGCTGCCCGAGCTGCTTGGAACGTGCGACCGAATCTATTCGCTCGCCTACGGCCGGATCACCGGCGAGATGCCGACCGAGGCAGCTGACCAGGAGAAGCTCATGAACCTCATGACCATCGAGAACACCGAGAAGGAGGCCGCGGCATGAGCGGCGTGCTCGAAGACGCGAAAGATCTCTTCACCCGAAACCTGCGCACGTCCGGCATCTACATCGCCCTCGTCGCCCTTGTCATCCTCTTCACCATCCTGACGAACGGCACGCTGCTCGCGCCGCGCAACATCACGAATCTCGTGCTGCAGAACGCGCACATCCTCATCATGGTGCTCGGCATGCTCATGGTGATCGTCGCCGGGCACATCGACCTGTCGGTCGGATCCGTGCTCGCGTTCGCCTCGGCGGTATCGGCGTTCCTCGTGATCAAACAGGGCATGCCCTGGTGGGTCGGCCTCATCGCCGCCGTCGTGATCGGACTGATCGTCGGCGCGTGGCACGGCTTCTGGGTGGCGGTGGTCGGCATACCGGCGTTCATTGTGACGCTTGCCGGAATGCTGCTGTTCCGAGGTCTTACGGCGGTCGTGCTCGGCAACACGTCGCTGTCGCCGTTCCCTGCCGAGTACAAGGTCATCGCAAACGACTACGCTCACGGCCTGTTCGGAACGATCACCGTCGGGCAGGGCGAGGGCCTCAAGGCCGTGCCCGAGACCATCGACATCTTCACGCTGCTGATCGGCGTGGTCGCCCTCGCCGGTTTCGTCGTCATGCAGGTGCGCAGCCGTCGCGCTCGCGTCAGTTACGACCAGCACGTCGAAGCGATGCCGCTGTTCATCGTGAAGCTCGTCGTGGTCGCGGCCGTGGTGCTCGCGTTCACCTACGCGCTGTCGTACGACCGCGGCTTCCCGCTCGTGCTGATCGTGCTCGGCGTGCTGATCCTCGCCTACCAGCTCATCACCAACCGCACGGTTTTCGGCCGCCGCGTGTACGCGGTCGGCGGCAACCTCGCGGCGGCGAAGCTGAGCGGTGTCAACGTCATGAAGACGAACTTCTGGCTCTTCGTGCACATGGGCCTGCTCACGGGCATTGCCGCCGCCGTGTTCTCGGCCCGCTCGAACAACTCCTCGCCCGGCATGGGCGAGATGTTCGAGCTCGACGTCATCGCGGCCTGCTTCATCGGTGGCGCGTCGACCACGGGCGGCATCGGACGTGTGACCGGCGCTATCGTCGGTGGTCTCGTGATGGCCGTCATGTCGAACGGCATGTCCCTGATGGGCGTCGGTCAGTCGTGGCAGAACATCATCAAGGGCTGCGTGCTGCTCGTTGCCGTCGCCTTCGACATCTACAACAAGCGTCGCGCGGGCGCCTCGCGCTGACCCGTCACGACGAACGCCGCCGCCCGCCATTGGGTGGCGGCGTTCGTCATACCGGGGCGGATCCGATGACGCGCGGCTGGCGCGCGAGTACGGTGGGGAGCGTCTGGCCCGAGAACGAGGAGGCAACCATGGCATTCCCAGGAACGATCACCGTCACGTCTCCGGACTTCGACGATCGCGCGCGTCTCGCCGATCGATTCACCGCCGAGCACGAGAACGTCGCGCCCATCATCGAGGTCTCCGGCGTTCCACACGACGCGGTCGAGCTCGCATTGATCTGTCACGATCCCGACGCGCCGCTGCCGTTCGGGTTCACGCACTGGACCGTTTTCGGAATCCCTTCGGACACGACAACGGTCACCGCCGATGTCGGGCGCGAGGGCATCACGAGCAAGAACGAAGCCGGCTACTCGGGTCCGCTGCCTCCTCCCGGACACGGGGAGCACTCCTACTACTTCTGGGTGTACGCGCTCAGCCGTCCCGTCGAGGGGGAGCCGACTCGCGAGGAGTTCCTGCGTGACTACGCGGACGCGGTGATCGAGCAGAACCGCGTCGTCGGCCAGTACTCCCGCTGACGACGGCGAAACGCGCACGCCCAGAAGGGCGTGCGCGTTTCTTGTCTTCGGGTGACGTCAGACGGTCGTGTAGCCGCCGTCGATGAGGTAGTACGCACCGGTGACGAACGACGCATCATCCGACAGCAGGAACCGTACGACCTTCGCGATCTCCTCCGGCTGGCCGAGGCGACCGAGCGGGTGCTTTCCGGCGAGGGCGTCGAACGCCTCTTCCGACAGCGAGCTCTTCACGAGAGGGGTCTCGATGTAGCCGGGGCCCACCGCGTTGATGCGCATGCCCTCGCTGCCGTACTCGGCGGCCGCGTTCTTCGTCAGGCCGACGACGCCGTGCTTCGCGGCCGTGTAGGCGGAGTTGCCGAGCGCTGCGACGGTGCCGTGGATCGAGGCCATGTTCACGATGGACGACTCTCCGCCGCCCGCCTTGAGCATCGCGGGGATCTGGTACCGCATGCCGTAGAGGACGCCATTGAGGTTGATGTCGATGACACGGTCCCAGTCTTCGGTGTCGATCTCGCCGGTCGGCGCCTGCGCGCCGCCGATGCCCGCGTTGTTCACCGCGTAGTTGAGTTTGCCGTAGGTCTCGACCGCGAACTCGACGGCTTTTCGGCTGTCTTCGACGACCGCGGTGTTGCCTGCGAAGGCGGCGGCATCTCCGCCGGCGCTCGTGATCTCGTCGACGACGCGCTGTGCGGTCTCGAGCTTGAGGTCGGTGACGACGACCTTCGCACCCTCGCGGGCGAGCTCCTTCGAGATGGCTTCGCCGATCCCCGATCCGCCACCAGTGACGAGAGCGACCTTGTCGTTGAATCCCATGATTCGCCTCCTGAAACTCTTCGTCAGATGCATTCGGATGAATGTACCTGTCCCTCTATACTACACATGTTGGCGACAGGAAGTGCCGCCTGCGCCCATTGTGCGGGTGCGGACCGCTCGCGCGCTATGGGAACATCGTTCCTATGACCTCGGTGAACGCATCCGCGACCCAGAAGCGCCCCGGCGCGATCGATCGATATTTCCAGATCTCCGAGCGCGGATCGACGATAGGCACCGAGATTCGCGGCGGCATCGTCACGTTCTTCGCGATGGCGTACATCGTCGTGCTCAACCCGCTGATCCTCGGCACGGTTGAGGACGGCACCGGTCAGGTGCTCGGAGGTGGGACCCTCGCAGACGGCGGGCCGAACCTCGCGATGATCGCGTCGGCGACGGCGCTCGTCGCTGGCGTCATGTCGATCCTCATGGGCGCGATCGCGAACTACCCGCTCGCGCTCGCCGCCGGTCTCGGGCTCAACGCGGTGGTCGCCTTCTCGATTGCCGGACTCCCGAACGTCACCTGGGCCGATGCGATGGGCGTCATCGTCCTCGAGGGCATCATCATCCTCATCCTCGTGTTGACAGGGTTCCGCGCGGCGGTGTTCCGTGCAGTCCCGACCGAGCTGAAGACCGCGATCGGTGTCGGCATCGGTCTGTTCATCACGCTCATCGGGCTCGGCAACGCGGGTGTCGTCAGCGGCGACGGCGCGACGATCCTGTCGCTCGGCAACCTCGGCACGCTCCCCGTGCTCGTGTTCGTCGTCGGTCTGGTTCTCACGATCGTGCTGCACGTGCGCAAGGTGCGCGGTGCGCTGCTCATCTCGATTCTCGTGGCGACCGCGCTCGCCGTGACCCTCGAGAACACGCTGCACATCGGGGGCCGCTCGGAAGACAACCCGGGCGGATTCAACAGCGCCCCGACGTTCGACGGCATCTTCTCGATGCCCGACTTCTCGCTGATCGGGCAGTTCAACCTGCTCGGTTCCTTCCAGAACATTGGCATCGTCGCGCTTGTGCTGCTCGTGTTCTCGGTCATGCTCGCCGACTTCTTCGACACGATGGGCACGATGGTCGCCGTCGGCGGCGAAGCGAAGCTGCTCGACGCGAACGGCAACCCGCCGCGCTCGACGCGCATCCTGCTCGTCGACTCGGTCGGCGCGATCGCCGGTGGCGTCGGATCCGTGTCGTCCAATACGGCGTTCGTCGAGTCGAGCGCCGGCGTCGGCGAAGGCGCGCGCACGGGGCTCGCATCCATCACGACCGGTGTGTGCTTCCTGCTCGCGACGCTGTTCTCGCCGCTGGTCGGGCTCGTGCCCTACGAGGCAGCCGCACCCGCGCTCGTGCTCGTCGGATACCTGATGATGACCCAGATCGCGGGCATCGACTGGAAGAACGCCGACATCGCGATCCCCGCGTTCCTCACGATCGCGGTGATGCCGTTCACCTACTCGATCGCGGACGGCATCGGCGCCGGGTTCATCGCCTTCGTGATCGTGAAGCTCGCGCGTGGGAAGATCCGCGAGATCCACCCGCTGATGTGGATCGTCTCGATCCTGTTCGTGGTCTACTTCCTCGTCGACCCGATCCGGGTCTGGCTCGGCGTGTAGCGGGGTGGGGCGCTCAGCCGCGGATGACGACGTTGATCGGATCCTCGCCACCCGCGATGCGCTCCGCCTGCGAGGCGACGAGCTTCGCGATGCGGGGGCGCATCGCGTCTGACATGCCGCCCACGTGGGGCGTGATGATGACGTCGTCGAGACTCCACAGCGGGTGATCGGCCGGCAACGGCTCCGGGTCGAACACGTCTGCCGCGAACCGGATCCGGCCACGCTGCACGTGGTCGACGACGGCATCGGTGTCGAACGTCGGGCCCCGCCCGACGTTGACGACGAGCGCGCCGTCCGGGAGCGCCGAGAGCGCGGCGTCGTCGATGAGGTGATGGGTGGTGTCACCGCCGGGAAGGACGTTGACGACGATGTCGGCGGTGGTGAGCAGCTCCGGCAGCTCGTCGATGCCGTGCACATGCACGCCGTCCTCGTCGCGGGCGCGGGAAGCGACGGGCACGACGTCGACTTCGAAGCCGACGAGGCGCTGGGCGATGGCCTTTGCGACGCCGCCGTACCCGAGCAGCAGTACGCGACGATCCGCCAGTCCCGGCGTCCAGTGCTTGGTCCACTCACCCGCGAACTGACGGCGCAGGAAGACGTGCATGTCTCGCTGTGCCGCGAGCATCAGCCCGAGGGTGAGCTCAGCCGTCGCCGTCTCATGCACGCTCGAGGCGTTCGCGTAGACGAGGCCCCCGGGCAGCACGTCGGCGACACCGTCGTAGCCGATCGACTGGGCCTGGACGAGTTGCGGTGAGACGCCGGCGACCGCGCGCAACATCGCGCCCTGCTTCATGTATGGCGGCACGACGACGTCGATGCGCTCGCGCGGCGGCTCGCCGTCGACCCAGAGAACCACCTCAACATCGAGGGCGGGATCCAGGTGGGCGCGCACGTCGTCGCGCAGCTGCTCGGTCGGGACGGAGACAATCAGCGAATCGGTCACCAGTCCACCGTAGCGGGGTGCCACGGTCAGGTGGGCGCCGGAACGTCGTGATCCGCGTCGCGTTCGCAGGGTCGGGCGCGGTGGTTGTGTCTGACCCGCCCGAGGAACGTGCTACGCGACGCGAGAAGCGAGCGCGTTCAGCGCGCTCTCGAAGATCCGCAGGCCGTCGACGCCCGAGCGCATCGCGGCGGGCGTGTTCGGGCCGAAGCCCGGCTCGACCGCGTGCTCGGGGTGGGGCATGAGTCCGACGACGTTGCCGCGCTCGTTCGTCAGCCCCGCGATGTCGCGCAGGGATCCGTTCGGGTTGACGCCCGCGTAGCGGAACGCGACCTGGCCCTCGCCCTCGATGCGCTTCAGCGTCTCCTCGTCAGCGGTGAATCCACCGTCGGCGTTCTTGAGCGGGATGATGATCTCGTCGCCCGCGTCGAAGGCGTTCGTCCACGCGGTGTCGGCGTTCTCGACGACGAGCTTCTGGTCGCGGCGGATGAACTGCTGGTGCGCGTTTCGGATGAGTCCGCCCGGCAGCAGGTGCGCCTCGACGAGCATCTGGAAGCCGTTGCAGATGCCGAGCACGGGCATGCCCTTTTCGGCGGCCTGCTTCACCTCGGTCATGATCGGCGCGAGCGCGGCGATCGCGCCGGCGCGCAGGTAGTCGCCGTACGAGAAGCCGCCCGGCAGGACGACGGCGTCGACGCCCTCGAGGTCGTGGGAGCCGTGCCAGAGTGCCACCGGCTCCGCGCCCGCCACCCGGATCGCTCGCTGCGCGTCGCGATCGTCCAGGGATCCGGGGAAGGTGACGACCCCGATCCGCGCGGTCACTCGACCACCTCGATGCTGACGACGTCCTCGATGACCGAGTTCGAGAGCACGTCGTTGGCGACCTTCTTCGCCTCGGCGAGCACCTCATCGGTGACCTCTCCGTCGACCGTCATCTCGATGCGCTTGCCGATGCGCACGTTCTCGAATCGGCCGTGGCCGAGGCGGTCGAGCGAACCCGTCACGGCCTTGCCCTGCGGATCGAGGAGTTCGGCCTTGGGCATGACGTCGACGACGATGGTGGGCATTGGCGGGCTCCGGGTCTCGCGAGGGCGGGGGATCACCACGATCCTACCGGCGGCGCGCGCGGGCCGCGTTCTATGATGCGACCATGCCCTTCCTGATCGGTCTGGTGAACCTCGCGTTCTTCGTCGTCTCCCTCGTCGACATCGTTCGGCTGGACGAGGCGCGCGTGCGGTACCTGCCGAAGCTCGCGTGGATCATCGTGGTGATCCTGCTGCCGTTCATCGGCAGCATCCTGTGGTGGACCCTTGGGCGCGAGTATGCGCCGCGGCCCGCGAGGTCAGCTCGCCGCACCCACCGCACGCCGGCGCCGCGGCCACCGGCCGACGTACGCACCACGGAGCAGCAGCTCGCCGACCTCGAGCGCGAAGAGTACGAAGCGAAGCTGCGCGAGGAGATCGCGCGACGTCGCCGCGAGCGCGACACCGACTGACTCGCTTCTCGCCCCGGATCCGCGCGGCGACGACCCGTTGGCGCAGGGATCCGTCCCACACACTTGACATCATGGGAGCGCTCTCATAGTGTGGTCGCCGTCATGGGAGCGCTCTCATGACGTTCCGACCACCACCACGAAGGAGTGGGAACTGTGAAATCACACATCCTGCGCAGAACATCCGTCGGCATCGCCGCGACCGCGGTCGGGGCGCTTGCGCTCGCTGGCTGCTCCAGCTCGGACGGGGGGTCCGACGCCTCGGCGGGATCGACCGACGAAGACATCACGCTGACGATCACGACGTTCGGCACCTTCGGCTATGAGGAGCTCTACGAGGAGTACATGGCCGAGCACGAGAACATCACGATCGAGGCCACGAACATCGACACGGGCGGCAACGCCCGCACCGACCTGTTCACCAAGCTCGCCGCCGGCAGCGGCGTCTCCGACATCGTCGCGATCGAAGAGGGCTGGGTCGGTGCCGTCATGGAGGTCTCCGACATGTTCGTCGACCTGAACGAACACGGCTTCTCCGACCGCGCGGACGACTGGGTCTCGTGGAAGAACGAGACGGTCACCGACCAGGACGGCCGCGTCATCGGATACGGCACCGACATCGGCCCGACCGGCCTGTGCTACAACAAGCCGGCGTTCGAATCGGCCGGCCTGCCCACCGACCGTGAGGACGTCGCCGAGCTGCTCGAGGGCGACTGGGCGCACTACTTCGAGGTCGGTCAGCAGTACGTCGACGAGACGGGCAACGCGTGGTTCGACCAGTCGGGCTTCGTCTGGAATTCGATCGTGAACCAGATGCCCGAGGGCTACTACACCTCTGACGGCGAGCTCAACGTCGAGGGCAACACCGAGATGCGCGAGAAGTTCGACCTCCTCGCCGACGCCGTTGCTGGCGGACAGTCGGCTGCGGAGTCCGAGTGGGACTGGAACGGCGGCAAGTCGTTCGTCGACGGCACCTTCGCGACCTACGTCTGCCCGGGGTGGATGCTCGGCGTCGTGCAGGGTCAGATCGAGGCCGGCGGCGGCGATGCCGACACCGGCTGGGACTTCGCCAACGTCTTCCCCGGCGGCGCCGGCAACTGGGGCGGCGCATGGTTGTCGATCCCCGAGAGCAGCGCACACGTCGACGCGGCGGCCGAGCTCGCGAACTGGCTCACGCAGCCGGAGCAGCAGGTCAAGCAGGCTGAGGCGGCGGGCAACTTCCCGTCCACGATCGAGGCGCAGGAGACCCTCGCGGCTGACGCGACCCCGAACGAGATGTTCGGCGGAGCTCCGACCGGCGCGATCCTCGCGGACCGTGCACAGGGCGTCGTCGCCCAGTTCAAGGGTCCGGACGACTCGCTGATCCAGGAGAACGTGTTCGGCCCGGCACTCGACGGCCTGGACCGCGGTGAGAGCGACGCCGACGCCGCCTGGGACGAGGCGGTCAGCCTGCTCGGAGAGCTCGTCGAGTAGCACGTCTCCGCGGTGGCTCGGTGCGCGCCGGAATCCTTCCCGGCGCGCACCGGCGCCTCTCCGCATGACGAGCATCGCTTCGACCCGAGGATCCCCGTATGAGCACGACCAGAACCCCAGCGCCACCCGCCGCCGGCCGGCCGCGCACCGCCGCACCGCCCCCACGCAAGCCGGCACCGACATTCCGCCTGCGACTGTCGCGGTTCGACGTCAAGGCGTCGCCGTACTTCTACATCTCGCCCTTCTTCATCCTGTTCGCGCTGGTGGGAATGTTCCCGCTGATGTACACGATGTGGGTCTCGCTGCACGAATGGGATCTGCTGAAGGGACAGGGCGAGTTCGTGGGCCTCGGCAACTTCGTCGAGATCCTCGGCGACCGGATGTTCTGGAACTCTCTCGGCAACACGGTCAGCATCTTCCTGCTGTCGACCATCCCGCAGATCATCGTCGCCCTCGGCGTCGCCTACCTGCTCGACCAGGGGCTGCGCGCCCCGACCTTCTGGCGGATGGGCGTGCTCGTCCCGTTCGTCGTCACTCCGGTCGCCGTCGCGCTGATCTTCTCGAGCGTGTTCAACGAGGCCGACGGTCTCGCCAACAATCTCCTCAATCTCATCGGCGTCGCCGACCTCGAATGGAAGCACGACAAGTTCCTCAGCCATCTCGCGATCGCGACGATGGTGAACTTCCGCTGGACCGGCTACAACGCCCTGATCCTCCTCGCCGCGATGCAGGCGGTCCCCCGTGAGCTCTACGAGTCCGCGGCGATCGACGGCGCGAACAGCCTGCGACGGTTCCTCTCGATCACCATCCCGACGATCCGCCCGACGTTCGTGTTCGTCATCATCACCTCGACGATCGGCGGCCTGCAGATTTTCTCGGAGCCCAAGCTGTTCGACGCGTCGAACGCCGGCGGCATCGGCGGATCCGACAGGCAGTTCCAGACCACGGTGCTGTTCCTCTGGGAGATGGCCTTCTTCCGGCGCAACTTCGGAGAGGCTGCCGCCGTCGCATGGCTCCTCTTCCTCATCATCATCGCCTTCGGCATCTTCAACTTCCTGCTGTCGAGGCGGATCGCGACAGGCGACGCACCCAAGGCCTCGAGACGAGAACGGCGCCTCGCCAGGAAGGGATCCGGATCATGAGCATGATCACGCCAGGGGCGACGAGAGAGATCACCACAGAAGGCGCATCGCCTGCGGCGCGGCGCTCGTCGCGTCGCACGCAGATGGGAACGGCCGGTATCGGCAGTCGCCCCGGCTTCCTCACCTACGGGCTGCTGGCGGCGTTCCTCATCGGAAGCATGTACCCGATCTGGTGGTCGTTCGTCGTCGCGAGCGGCTCGAACGCCACGCGCGGTGAGACCCTTCCGCTCATCCCTGGCGGCAACTTCTTCCGGAACGCGCTGCTGGTGCTCGACGCCATCCCCTTCTGGAAGGCGCTCGGCAACTCCATCGTCATCTCCTCGATCATCACCGTGTCGGTCGTGGCCTTCTCGACGCTCGCAGGCTACGCGTTCGCGAAGCTGCGCTTCCGCGGCCGCGACGGCCTCATGGTGTTCGTGATCGCCACGCTCGCGATCCCGACGCAGCTCGGCATCATCCCACTGTTCATGGTCATGCAGGAGTTCGGTTGGACCGGTACGATCGGCGCGGTCGTCGTGCCGACGCTCGTCACGGCGTTCGGTGTGTTCTTCATGCGGCAGTACCTCGTCGACGTCATCCCCGACGAGCTCATCGAGGCGGCGCGCGTGGACGGCGCGAACCAGATCCGCACGTTCATGACCGTCGGGCTGCCGGCCGCGCGGCCGGCGATGGCGATCCTCGGCCTGTTCACGTTCATGACGGCCTGGACCGACTTCCTCTGGCCGATGATCGTCCTGCCGCCGCAGAACCCCACCCTGCAGACGGCGCTGGCCGACCTGCAGTCCGGGCACTACATCGACTACTCGATGGTGCTCGCGGGTGCCGTGATGGCGACGATCCCGCTCCTCATCCTGTTCGTCGTCGCCGGCCGCCAGCTCATCAGCGGCATCATGGCCGGCGCCGTCAAGGGCTGATCCCCGTACCGTCTCGAAAGGCATCCATGACTCGTTCGATCCCCGCCGACTTCCTCTTCGGTGTCGCGACAGCCGCCTTCCAGATCGAGGGCGCCGCGTTCGAGGAGGGGCGTACCGCCAGCATCTGGGATGCGTTCGCGCGCGTGCCGGGCGCCGTCGCGAACGCGGACAACGGTGATGTCGCGTGCGACCACTATCACCGGTACGCCGAAGACGTCGCCTTGATGAAAGAGCTGGGGATCCAGACCTATCGGTTCTCGACGTCCTGGTCGCGGGTGCGGCCAGACGGCGGAGCGGTGAACGCGAAGGGCGTCGACTTCTATTCGCGGCTCGTGGACGAGCTGCTCGAAGCCGACATCCTGCCGTGGCTCACGCTCTACCACTGGGACATGCCGCAGGCGCTCGAGGAGGGCGGCGGCTGGACGTCGCGCGAGACGGTCGACCGCTTCGTCGAATACGCGATGACGATGCACGATGCGCTCGGCGACCGCGTCTCGCGCTGGACGACGCTCAACGAACCGTGGTGCTCGTCGTTCCTGTCGTACACCGGCGGCGAGCACGCGCCCGGCCGGCACAGCGTCGAGGACGGACTCCTCGCATCGCACCACCTGCTGCTCGCACACGGTCGCACCGTCGAGCAGCTGCGGGAGCGCGACGCCGAGCTCGACATCGGCATCACCCTCAACCTCACGGTCGCCGAGCCGGCGGATCCGGACGACGCCGCGGATCGCGATGCCGCGCGCCGGATCGATGGTCAGTTCAACAGGTGGTTCCTCGATCCGCTCTTTCGCGGATCCTTCCCCGCCGACATCGTCGAGGACGTGCGCCGCGTCGACGCGGACGCCGTCGCCTCGTTCACCGATGCCGTGCACGAGGGCGACCTGGAGACGATCGCGCGGCCGCTCGACTTCCTCGGCGTGAACTACTATCACGGCGAGTTCGTCTCGGGAACCGTGCCCGCCGACCCGCCGCCCTCGGTCCCGTCGGGCGCGACGTATCCGACGGGCTCGCCCTACCCCTCGCACGAGGGCATCCACTGGCACGACCGCGGCCTCGACCGCACGAGCATGGCGTGGGAAGTGCAGCCCGAGGGGCTCACACGCCTCCTCCAGCGCGTCGCGGCCGACTACGACGTACCGGCCCTGTACGTCACGGAGAACGGCGCCGCCTTCGACGACGAACCGATCGATGGATCCGTCGACGACGCCGAGCGCACGGACTTCGTTCGCGATCACGTCGCGGCGACGCTCGACGCGCGCGAACGGGGCGTCGACGTGCGCGGGTACTTCTACTGGTCACTCCTCGACAACTTCGAGTGGGCGTGGGGATACGGCAAGCGCTTCGGGCTCGTGCGGGTCGACTACGACACTCAGGTGCGCACCCCGAAGCGGAGCGCGCGGGAGTATGCGCGCATGATCACGGAGCGTACGATCTGACGGATCCGTCCGGCCTGCGCGTGTCGCCGGCCGGGCGCACGCCGAACCGGCCAACCGGCGGGACAATGGCGTATGGGAAGTGAGGTGGGCAACGTGCCGAGGCTGAAGGAAGGACCGTCGACGACGCTCGAGGAGGTCGCTCGCCACGCAGGCGTCTCCCGTTCGACG
The DNA here is from genome assembly GCF_014640975.1 of Microbacterium faecale. NCBI lineage: Bacteria > Bacillati > Actinomycetota > Actinomycetes > Micrococcales > Microbacteriaceae > Microbacterium > Microbacterium faecale. The sequence continues at coordinate 116,883 of NZ_BMHO01000001.1, read as the reverse complement.
GTGTCGCGGGTGATCAACGGCGGCTCCCGCGTCAGCCCCGACGCGCTCGAGGCGGTCAACAGGGCGATCGGCGAGTTGCGTTACGTTCCCAACCGGGCCGCGCGCTCGCTCGCTTCGCGGCAGTCTCACGCGATCGCGCTCATCGTTCCCGAGGATACGACGCGCTTCTTCGGGGATCCGTACTTCTCGGCGATCGTCGCGGGGATCAACGATCGCGTGTCGGCGTCGCCGTACATGCTCGGGCTGTTCATCGCGTCGGATGACCCGGCGGACAAGGCGGCGAGCTTCATCGCGTCAGGCAGCGTGGACGGCGCGCTCGTCGTGTCGCACCACACCAGCGACGAATACCTCGGTCGGATCGCTCGGTCGACGACGGTCGTTTACGGCGGTCGCCCGATGGATTCACGCGACGACGACTACTGGGTCGATGTCGACAACGTCGAGGGCGGGCGCATCGCCACGCGCCACCTCGTCGAACGCGGCTGCCGTCGCATCGCCATGATCACCGGTCCGCCCGATATGCGCGCCGGTGTCGAGCGTCTCGCCGGATTCCGCGAGGTGCTGGCTGACGAGGGTCTCGAGCCGGTCGGCGTCGAGGACGGCGAGTTCTCGGCGGTCGGCGCCGTCGCCGCCATGACGCGGATCCTCGACAGCGGCGTGACGCCCGACGCCGTCTTCGTCGCGAGCGACCTCATGGCCCGCGGCGCTCTCGGGGTGCTCGAGGGGCGGGGACTGCGTGTGCCGGACGATGTCGCGATCGTCGGATTCGACGACTCGCCCGTGGCTGCGCGCGTTACGCCGCCGCTCACGACGGTGCGGCAGCCGTCCCGCGAGCAGGGGGCCGTGATGGCCGACGTGCTGATCCGCCTTCTGTCCGGCGAGGATCCGCCGACGGAGTCGATGCTTCCGCTCGAGCTGGTCGTCCGCGCCAGCGCGTAGCCGCGTTCGTGTGACGCAACCGGCCCTTCTGTTCGCGCGCGAAGGGTCGTTTGCGTCACACGAAGCGGGTCAGTCGCGCGGGTCGCCGCCCAGCGGTCCCACGGCGGGGATCGGGCCGGCGTCGTCGGCTCCCGTGCGCCGGGCGCGGGCGATGACGTTGCCCAGGTGGTAGATCACGAGCGCGGCGACGGTGCCGAGCACGATGCCGCCGAACTCGAACCCTTCGATCTGCATCGTGAAGCCCGCGATGCCGATCACGAGCGACACCGCGGCGGTGTACTGGTTGACGGGACGAGAGAAGTCGACGCGGTTGTCGACCCAGATCTTGATGCCGATGATGCCGATCAGGCCGTACAGCGCGGTCGTGACACCGCCGAGCACGCCGGGCGGGATCGAGTTGAACACGGCGCCGACCTTCGGTGAGAAGGCCAGCAGAATCGCGACGAAGCCCGCGACCCAGTAGACGGCGGTCGAGTACACGCGCGTGGCTGCCATGACGCCGATGTTCTCGCCGTACGTCGTGGTGCCGGATCCGCCGCCCGCGCCCGCGAGCGTCGTGGCGACGCCGTCGGCGATGAGGGCGCGCCCCGTGCGCTCGTTGATCGACGGATCCTCGGTCATCGTCGCGACGCCGCGTACGTGACCGACGTTCTCGGCGATGAGCACGAGGACGACCGGAAGGAACATCGCGAGCGTCGACCAGGTGCCGGGCGAGGCGAAGTCCGGCAGGTGGAACTCCGGCAGCCCGATCCACGCGGCGCGGTCGATCGCCTCGGCCGGCGTGACGCCCGTGACGGCGTTCGGCACGTCGAAGGCGCCCGTGGCGATTGCGTAGACGTAGCCGACGATCACGCCGAGGAAGATCGAGATGCGGCCGAGGAACCCGCGGAACAGCACCGCGAAGAGGATCGTCGCGGCGAGGGTCACCGTTGCCGCGATCGGATCCACCTGGAAGTTGCCCCACGCGGTCGGCGCGAGATTGAACCCGATGAGCGCGACGATCGCGCCGGCCACGACCGGCGGCATCAGCGCATCGACCCACTTGAGCCCCGCGACCTGGACGACGACGCCGACGATCGCGAGCAGGATCCCGACGGCGACGACGCCCGCGAGGGCCGACCCGAATGAGCCGGACGCCGTTGCGGCCGTGATCGGCGCGATGAACGCGAACGAGGATCCCAGGTAGCTGGGCAGGCGGTTTCCCGTGACGATGAGGAAGAGGATCGTGCCGATGCCCGAGAAGAGCAGGGTCGTCGGGACCGGGAATCCGGTCAGCGTCGGAACGAGGAACGTCGCGCCGAACATCGCGACGACGTGCTGGATCCCGATCGCGATCGTGGCGGGCCACGCCAAGCGCTCATGGGGGGCGACGACCGCGCCGGGCGCCACGTCGCGCCCGTTTCCGTGCAACTTCCAACCGAACATGCGGATCCTCTCACACCGTGGACCGCACCTGCGGTCGGATCCACGTTACCGGCTGGCCGGCATCGGCTGCGTCAGGCCGTGAGGCGGGTGAGGAGGTCGCGGTAGCGGTCGAGCGTGCGGGTGACGATGTCCGCGGGCAGACGCGGGGGAGTGTCGCTGTCGTCCGCTTCGGGCGCACTCGGCCCGTCGCCAGCGGAGCCTTCCCTACACCGGCCTTCCGCATTGGTCCAGTTCGCGGCGAGCCAGTCGCGCACGATCTGCTTGTCGAAGCTCGCCATGCGCTCCTCGGGGGTGGAGCCGTTCTGCCACGCCGCCCGATCCCAATATCGGGACGAGTCGCTCGTGAGCACTTCGTCGCCGAGCCGCAACGTGCCCGCGTCGTCGACGCCGAACTCGAACTTCGTGTCGGCGACGATGAGGCCCTTCTCGGCGGCGATCCGGTCGGCGCGACGGTAGATGTCGAGCGACACGTCGCGCAGTTCGGCCGCGCGCTCCGCGCCGACGAGTTCCACGGTGCGTTCGTACGAGATGTTCTCGTCGTGCTCGCCCAGCGGCGCCTTGTACGCGGGCGTGTAGATCGGCTGGGGCAGCCGGTCGCCGTTCTGCAGCCCCTCCGGCAGGCGGATCCCGCACACCGTCCCGGCTTCGCGGTACTCACGCCAGCCGGATCCGGTGATGTAGCCGCGCACGACGCACTCGACCGGCAGCATGTCGAGGGTGGTCACGACAGTCGCGCGGTCCGCGACGGCCTCGGGCGGATCTTCGCCCGTGAGGTGATTCGGCACGGGGTCGCCGCCGTCGCCCCCGGCCAGCTGCGCGAACCACCACGAGCTCAGGGACGTCAGCAGCGCGCCCTTGCCGGGGATCCCCGGTTCGAGCACGTGGTCGAACGCGCTTACGCGATCGCTCGCGACGACGAGAAGGCGATCGTCGGATCCGCGAGTCGGCGCGTACAGGTCGCGGACCTTCCCGGAGTAGACGTGCTTCCAGCCGGCGATCTCGGGTGCTTCGCTCATCCGTCCATTATGGAGGCGCCGGCTACGCGGTCGTGACGACGCGGATCGACGCGAGTCGCTTGCCGGCCGCGCTCGTGAAGCGGAAGGCGTGCGCGAACGGCACCTCGGCGCCGGAGATCGTCCACGAGCCCCAGGCTGCGCCTTCTTTGCCGTGGCTGATGGCGCTGTCGACCACCGCCCGCGTCAGGTCTCCGCGCACCGATCGCAGTCGCTCGACGACGGCGTCCCGCCCGGAGAGGGTCTCGAACCCGCCGGCCACCGCCACCTCGAGCACCATCTCGTCATCCAGCACGGCCGCGACGTCGTCCCACTCGGCGTACGCCAGCGCGCGCTCCCAGTCGGCGAGCAGCAGATTCTTCGGCGAATTGCCGCAGTTCTCCGGGCCGACGTAATCCATGATTCTTAGGTTATATCCGGTTGAAGCGACCTGGGTCTGATGGAGACTCGCGCTATTTGATTCCGACCAGCAGGTTGTGGTCGTTGGGGACAGCATAGAACGCGTTCTCGAACTCGACGGGCGGGACGTCGCCGAGGTAGCCGTGGAGGCGCTGCGTGTTGTGCCAGTGCACCCAGCCGAGCGTCGCGAGCTCGAGATCCTCGATCGTCTTCCATGGCCCTGTGCGTGCGGGTGCGCGGACGAGTTCGGCCTTGTAGTAGCCGTTCACAGTCTCAGCCAGGGCGTTGTCGTAGCTGTCCCCGACGGTTCCAATCGACGGCGTGGCGCCGATTTCCGCGAGGCGTTCGCCGTAGCGAATGGAGGTGAACTGAGACCCCGCGTCGCTGTGACATCGCAGGTCGGCGTGGTGGTGGCCTCTGGACCAGCGGGCCATCTCGATCGCGTCGAGGACCATCTCGGTGCGCATGTGCGATGCGCACCGCCACCCGACGATCATCCTGCTGAACGCGTCGATGATGAAGCACACGTACGCGACACCGGCCCAGGTCGGCACGAACGTCAGATCCGTTACCCAGAGCCGGTTCGGCGCGGCCGCGGTGAACACCCGCTGCACCAGATCTGGGTGCCGCGCCGACGCCGGATCTGGCCTCGTCGTCTTGACCTTCTTCGACCGTCTGGCGCCTTCGATCCCCGCCAGCTTCATCAGCCTCGCGGTCTGGTCCCGCCCGATCATGATCCCCGCCCGCCGGGCCGCCTTCCAGAGCTTGCGGACCCCGTAGACCCGGTAGTTGGTCTCCCAAAGTTCGACCAGCTGGGGGATCAGCTCCTCGTCCCGCACCGCGCGGGCAGAGGGGGCGCGGGTCTTGGCGGCGTAGTAGCTACTCGGAGCCACCTGCAGCAGTCTGCAGATGAGCTCGACTCCGAGCCGGCGACCGTCAACGAGGTCGTCCTTGTTCGCGTCGATGAACGCGACTATTTCCGGTAGTGGCGGTCGAGCTCCGCCCCGAAGAAAGACGCCGCCCGCTTCAGCACCTCATTGGCCCGCCGCAACTCCCGGACTTCCTGCTCCAGCTCACGCACCCGCTGCGCCTCAGCGCTACTCACACCCGGGGTGACGCCGTCGTCGATGTCGGCCTGCTTCACCCACATCCGCACGGACTCGACCCCGTAGCCGAGCTGCGTCGCGACGCGCTGCACCGTCCCCTGCGTGACACCGAGCTCCGCGCGCAGCGTCCTCACCATCCGCACCGCGGCGGCCTTCTCCTCGACCGAGTAGCGACGCGTCGTCGGCTTCCCACTCGCCAGTTCCTTCGGCATAACCCCATCCTCGTTTCCAAGGTCAGGAGCCTCCAACAAACTCAGGGCGCTTCAGGTGCCGAGGGTCTGTCCGCTTCTTTGTGTGCGGGGGCTTCGGCTCAGTTGATTCCTAGGCGGTCGCCGTAGGTCATGGACAGGGTGTTCAGGATAGCTTTCCAGCCGGCGACTTGCCCGGTCGGATTCGTCCGGTTCGGTCGCCGTTCCAACACGGTGAGGTAGAGCACTTTCATCGCGGCCTGCTCGTTGGGGAAGTGCCCGCGACGGCGCGTGGCCTGCCGGAATCTCGCGTTGAGGGACTCGATCCCATTCGTCGTGTAGATCAGCCGCCGGATCTCGGGCGGGAAGGAGAGGAACGGGGTGAACTCACCCCACGCGTTCTCCCACATCTGGATCATCGCCGGATACAGGTCCCGCCACTGGTCGGCGAACTCCGCAAACCTCGCCTCCGCGGCGGCGACGGTCGGGGCGGTATAGACCTCGCGGAGCTGAGAGGTGATCTTCGACCAGTACTTCTTCGACGCGTACCGCAGACTGTTGCGCACCAGATGCACGACGCAGGTTTGCACCGTCGCGAGGGGCCAGATCGCGCCGATCGCGTCAGGGAGGCCCTTCAGCCCATCGCAGCAGACGATGCAGACGTCGGCGACGCCGCGGTTGCGCAGCTCGGTGAGCATATTCATCCACTGCTTCGCGCCTTCCCCGCCCGTCGGTCCCATCCACAACCCGAGGACGTCCCGACGCCCGTCCAGATCGATGCCGACAGCGACATAGACGGGCCGGTTCGCGACCTGCCCGTCACGGACCTTCACGACCAGCGCGTCGATCAGCACCACCGGATACACGGCGTCCAGCGGGCGGGCCTGCCATTCCTGCATGTCACCGATGACCTTGTCGGTCACCGTCGAGACGAGGTCTCTGGAGACCTCGGACCCGTAATGGTCTGAGAGGTGCTTCGCGATATCGCCGGTCGTCATCCCCTTCGCATACAGCGAGATCACCGCGTCGTCGAACCCCGCAATCCGGCGCTGATGCTTTGGCACCACCACCGGAGTGAACGTGCCCGCCCGATCCCGCGGCACCTGGATCGTGACCTCGCCGATCTCCGTGCGCACCGTCTTCGGTGTCGACCCGTTCCGACTGTTCGGTGTCTGCTTGCCCGCCCGATCCCCGCTCTCATAGCCCAGGTAAGCACTCAGCTCCGCCTCGAGCTCGGACTGCAACACCTGCCGGGTCAGGCCCGTCAACAGCCCGTTCGGGCCGGTCAGGTCGATCCCCTGTTCGCGCGCGGCAGCGACCAGCTGATCCGCCACGGCCGTCACATCCGGCGGAGCCAGAAGGACCTCGCCCGTTCGCAGATCGACCCGCTCGTCATCTTCAGTTGTCAATGTCGTATCGGTATTCATCGCGTGACTCATCTTCCCGCGCAGCACGTGCCGCGCCGATCACGCCGAACCCCTCACACACAAACTTCCCGACAGACCCAAGGGTGGGCACCCGCACCGTAGGCTGGAGGCATGGCCCGTCGCAAGCGTCCGTTCCTCACCACCGCCGTCGTGCTGTGGGTGGCTGCGGCAGTGCTGACGGTGCCCGCACTCAGTCAGTCAGCTGTTCAACGGCGTCCCGCCGGACCACGGCCTGGGTCCGATCGGCTTCCTCATCGGACCGGTGCTCGCAATCGGCGGCATCCTGCTGTTCCTCGTGAAGAAGCCCGAGCCCGAACGGCCGCCCGAGCCGCTGGAGTGAGCGGACAGGTCTCAAGGACCGGCTCGCATGACTCGACTGGGTCGCCTTGCGTGCGCAAGGCGACCCGGTCCATGCGATTCTCAGCCACCGGCCGGGGTCGCGCCTACCGGTAGTCCGCCGCTGCGGCCTTCGCGGCCGAACACCGGGATGCGGTCGAGGGGCGCGTCCACCTCTATCCAGGCGCCTCCGTCGTGGACGTCTCCGCTGCGCACATCGGTCCACGACGTGCCTCGTCCCGGCAGATACACTCGGCGACGGCGAGCGCCGGCCTCGACGACCGGGCACACGAGCAGGTCGGGGCCGAACAGGTACTGGTCCGCCACCTGCCATGCCTCGGAGTCCTCCGGGAACTCGTGGAACAGTCCGCGCATGACGGGAGAACCCGTCTCGTGCGCCGCGCGCATGGCGTCTCGCGTGTACTCGCGCAACTGCTCGCGCATCTCGATCAGCCCGGTGAGAACATCGAGCACCTCTGCCCCGTAGCTCCACACCTCATTGGCGGCCCCCGACGCTAGCCGTCGTGAACCATCTGCGGCGGTGACCGGCTCACTCGGCGAGCGGTCGCCGTGCAGCCGCATCACCGGCGAGAACGCGCCGAACTGGAACCACCGGATGAGCAGTTCATGAAATGCCGGGTCCGACACGTCGCCGCCGTGGAATCCGCCGATATCAGTGGTGAACCACGGGATTCCGGCGACACCCATGTGCACGCCGGCCGTGATCTGAGCCCGCAGGTCGCTGAACGTGGACCCGATATCGCCGGACCACACCAGGGCACCGTATCGCTGGCTTCCCGCCCACGCGCAGCGCACCAGGTTGACGATGTCGTTCTGCCCTGCCGCCTGCTGTCCATCCCAGAAGGCCTGGGAGAAATCCCGAGGATAGACGTTGCCCACCTCCAGCAGGCTGCCGCGATGGTAGCGATAGGCATCGAAGTCATACCGGCCCAGCTCGGGCTCGGCCTCGTCCAGCCAGAACATCTTGACGCCGAGGTCGTGGTAGTTCTTCTGGCACAGCTCCCACAATGCCGCCCTGCCCTCAGGATTCGTGACATCAAGGAAGGCGCTTGGTCCTTCGAAACTCATCTGGACATCGAGGCCGCGGTCGCTGCGGGCGAGCAGATTGCGTTCGCGGAAGTACTCGTAATTCTCCGACTCGATGGACACCTGAGGCCAGACGGAGACCATCAACGCGATGCCGAGCTCGTCGAGCTCGCGCACCATGGCGGCGGGGTCCGGCCAGAACTCGTCCTCGAAGCGGTAGTCGCCCATCTTCGGCCAATGGAAGAAGTCGGCGACGATGACATCGATGGGGATGCCGCGCCTTCGGTACTCACGCGCCACCTCCAGCAGCTGCTCCTGGTTCGAGTAGCGGAGTTTGCACTGCCAGAACCCCAGACCGTACTCCGGCATCATCGGAGGATGCCCCGTCGCGTCCGCGTATGAGCGGGCGATCGCCGCCGGGTTCTCGCCGACGGTGATCCAGTAGTCCAGCTGCTGGGTGGCCTCGGCGACGAACTCGGTGCGGTTTTTCGCGAATGTAGCCCTCCCGACCGCCGGGTTGTTCCACAGCAGCCCGTAGCCGCGACTGGAGACGACGAACGGCACCGACGCCTGGGAGTTGCGATGCGCGAGCTCGAGCGTGCTGCCCTTCAGATCGATGACGTCCTGCTGATAGAGACCCATCCCCACCAGATGCTCATCCGGATCGGCCTCGAAACCGACCGTGAGCCGCGACGAGTTCGACCCGAGCATCGGCCGCCAGCTTCGGGCCTGCAGTTTCAGCGCCCCACCGGACGGCAGCTCACTCAGCAGCCTCTCGCCGTCCGCGTTCCGGAACTCGATGCGGCACTGCTCCCGCGAGTATCCTGCCTGAGCGTCGAAGAAGCGGGACGCCCGCAGCGTTGCAATGATGCCGCCGCTTCGGATCGTTGCCGTATCTCCGTCGACCCGCACCTGCGCGGGAGCATCCCGCCGCTCCGCAAGCGCCCACGGCTCATCGCTCACCGCAGTGAGCGAGGCACGGACGCGAAGCGAATTCCGCCCCCACGCCTCGACGCGCAGAGTTTCACCTCCTCCAGTCCAGGTGATTGCCGATTCATCTGTTGTGAACACGGATTGTTACTCCTTCTGAGTCGACCGCCGGAGCGATCAGTCCTTGACGGCGCCGGCGGTGAGGCCGGCGGAGATGTAGCGCTGAGCGAGGATGAGCAGCAGCATCGCGGGGATGGATGCCAGGACGGCGGATGCCATCACGGCGTTCCAGTTCGTCGTCTCCGCTCCGATGAAGCGGAAGAGAGCGAGGGTGAACGGCAGGATCTCATTGCCCGAGGTCAGCGACCGGGCGTTAAGGAAATCTCCCCACGCGAACAGGAACGAGAACAGCGCCGCCGTGACGATGGCATTTCTGCTGAGCGGAATCACGATCGAGAAGAACACCCGCACCTGACTCGCCCCGTCGATCCGAGCGGCCTCGATCAACTCCTCGGGGATCTGACCCATGTATGCGCGCAGCACCACGACCGCGAGCGGCACGGCGGCTGTCGCGTTCGCGAGGATAAGCCCGAGGTAGGTGTTGATGAGTCCGAGCTGCGAGTAGAGCGTGAACAGCGCCATGACGAGCACGATGCCCGGGATCAGCTGGGCCAGAACCAGCAGGAAGATGACCAGTCCGCTGCCCTTCGCGCGCAGCTTCGACATGGCGTAGGCCGCCGGAAGCGAGATCGCCAGCGCCAGCAGCGCCGTGCCCAGACCGATGACGATGCTCGTCAGGATGCTGGGCAGCTGTGAACCGAGAGAGGCGATGTATCCGTCCAGCGTCGGATTCGTCGGGAACAGATTCGGCCGCGTGCGCAGCAGGTCCTGCGGGCGCGTCAGTGAGACATTCACCATCCAGTACAGCGGGAACAGCATTAGCGCACATAGGACGACGCCAATCACGACGTCGCGGGCTGAGCGGACAGATGAGCGCTTCATCGTGCCTCCTCTCGACGCAGGGCCCACAGATAGATCAGGCCGAAGACCAGTGTGATGACCACCAGGATCTGTGACACCGCGGCGCCCATCCCCAGCGCACGGTCGCCCTCGAACGACAGTTGATACGACCAAGTCGACAGCGTGTGCGAGCTGTTCACCGGTCCGCCCCTGGTCATCACCCAGATGATGTCGAACGCCTTCAGCGTGTAGATCAGCCCCAACAGCAGCGTCACCGCGGAGACCGGCCGCAGGAGCGGGAAGGTGATGGACCAGAACGACCGCCACCCGTTTGCGCCGTCCAGCGCAGCAGCCTCGTACAGCGATTCGGGGATCGACTGCAGGCCGCCATACAGCAGCACCATGTTGAACGGGATGCCCAGCCAGATGTTCGCGATGATCACGGCCCACAGCGACAAGTCGGTGTTGGAGAGCCAGCCGATGTCGGCTCCGCCGAACAGCGCGGAGTTCACGACGCCGTAGTCCTGGTTGAACATCCATCGCCAGACCGTTGCAGTGACGATCACCGGCAGCAGCCAGGGCAGCAGGATGAGTGAGCGCAGGACAACGGACAGCGGGAACCGCCGGGAGAAGAACACCGCCAGCCCCATGCCGATCGCGTACTGGAACACCAGCGACACCACTGTGAAGACGAGCGACTGCCACGAGATCGGGAAGAAGTCCGGGTCGGACACGATGTCGATGAAGTTCTGCAGCCCTACGAACGGCGCCTCTCCTGTGACGAAGGAGATTAGGGTCCAGTCCTGCATCGACAACACGATGCCGCGAATGATCGGGATCACGAGGAACAGACCCAGGAAGGCGATGACCGGCAGGAGGAACGCGATGCCAGCGAGATCCGACAGCTTCAGTTGCCTGCGACGGTGGACCGGAGGGAGACTGTGCACCGCCGTGTCCGCAGCCACCGGCTCGGTTTGGAGCACCATCGTCTTAGTCGAGCGACTTCTGCGCGGTCTCAAGAGCCTCCGACGGCGTCTTCGCGCCGGTCAGCGATTCCTGCATGGCCGTCCAGATCGCCTGGGATGCAATGGGGTACTCCGAGCCGAGGTCGCTGGTACGTCCGTACGCCGCCGCCACCGCATCGACCCAGGGCCGCAGAGCGGGATTCGCCTCCGCCTGCGCCTCTGCCTCATCCGGGTACGGAGAGATGTAGTTCTGGCCCTCGATCCAGGCCCGTGCGTTCTCTGGGTCGATGAAGCACTGCGCGAAGTCGGCGCTCGCCGCCTGCGTCTTCTCATCGCTGGCCACGACCTCGATGAACTCGCCGCCCAGGGGGCTCGGTGCCGGACCGCCGTCGATCGCGGGGATCGGCACGACGGCATAGGGGATGCCCGCATCGTCGAGCGCACCGAGCTGCCATGTGCCGTTGACCATCATCGCCGCCCCTCCGGCGAGGAACTGGTCGCGGACGTCCTGCTGGTTGGAGTTGATGTTCGACTCCGCAGCCTGGCCGCTCTGCATCCAGTCGGTCCACAGCTGCAGTGCTTCAGTAGCCTCCGGCGAAGAGAGGTCCGCGAGGTCGGCACCGGCGCCCCAGAAGAAGGGGAGGAACTGGAACGTACCCTCCTCGGAATTTGTCGCCGAAAATGCGATCCCCCTGGTGTCGCCCTGTGTCGTGGCCTGGACTGCGGCTCGCAACTCATCCCACGTGGTGGGTGGTGCGACGTCGGCGGCCTTCAACTTCTCCGTGTTGTAGAACAGCGCCAGCGTGTTGGAACCGAGCGAGCCTCCGTAGGTCTTGTCGTCGACCTGCGCGGCTGCGAGCACGTTCTCCCGCTGACCATCTGTGTCGAGTCCGGACGTCGCGTTATCCACGAGCAGTCCGGTCTCGGCGAATTGCGCGACCGTCGGATTGTCGAGGATCACGAGGTCAGGCGTACTGCCAGCGGATGCCGACTGCAACAGATTGTCCGTGACGGCAGCATCTGATGTGCGCTTGATCTTGATGCCAGTCTCGTCCTCGCACGTCGAGATCAGCTGGCCGAACGGGGAATCGGCGTCGTACTGCGTGAACCCGTCCCAGAACGTCAAGACTGAGCCATCAGCGCTGTCCCCGCCAGCGCCTGCCGAGCACGCTGTGACAGCAAGAACGAGCGGGGCGACTGCGAGAGCCGCGATGACGCGTGAATATTGCATTTCACTCTTCCTCTCTGAAGGGTGCGGTGTCTCCATCAATGGAGAACCGGTTCGCCATTGCGTAAGACATTAGCAAGTGAACCGGTTCTCCGAAAGCCCGAATTTCAGATCAGCGCGCCGGGCGCACTCCGAGCGGCGATCCGTCAGCTCGAATCGCGCGACTGGCGCAGCGCATTGACGAGACCACGCAGACGGACCGGACCCGACGAGCGCTTCGCGAGCAGGGTGGGGGGAATCAGCTCAATGACGCCGGGGAGCTCCCCGGCGAGTTCAGCGACAGCGCGGTCCACTGCGCGCTCGAGCATCTTCCTGCCGGGCAGGTCGAGCACGGTCAGATCCGGATACAGCGGCACCATCCGCTCGATGGGCGCGAGGGTGACCACGGAGAGATCGTCCGGAATGGAGAAACCGCGCTCACGCGAGCAGCGCAGCAATGCGTCCAGCAGCGGGACGTTGTGCAGGATGATCGCCGTCGTGTCGGGCCTCTCCTCGAGCAGCTCGTCGAGCCATCGATCGAAGTCGTCTGGCTCTGCCCCGACCGATTGAAAGCTCACGTTCACACCTGCTCTCGCCCCGGCATTCGCGGCCCCCGTACTGAATCTGGTCATCCATGACAGCTCCGCTCCGGCGCGCGGCGAACCCACCACCGAGATGTCGCGGTGCCCGAGTTCGACCAAGTGGTCGACGGCCAGTCGCGCAGATCCTTCGAAATCCAGATCGACGGCGCTGAGCCCTGCCGTGTCCTCCGGCATCCCGACGATCACCGCAGGCTTGCCGATGGAGCGGATCATCGGGAGTCGATGATCGTGCATCAGTACGTCCATCACCAGCAGCGCATCGACGATCGGATCCGTGACGGTCTGGTCCTCGTCCCTGCCCATCACGAGCAGATCGTAGCCGCGTTCCTTGGCGGCGAACATGGCTGAGCGCACGAATCGCATGAAGATGTCGGCATCAGCCTCGGGCTGATGCGGGGCCACCGACGCGAGCAGCCCGATGATGTTCGTCTTGCCGAGCGATAGAGCTCTGGCCGTTGGGTCCGGCCGGTAGCCGAGGCGCAACGCGCTCTCGCGCACGCGGGCCACCGTCTCCGCAGGCAGACGCTTGTTGCCGCTGAACGCATATGAGACTGTGCTCGCGGACACACCTGCGGCTTCGGCGACGTCTCGGATGGTGACCATACACACATTTCTAGCCCACCCCGACACAGAAGCCCGCTCAGGTTGTCCTCGGCTGACCGCGACGGTCGAGCCACCGGTTCGTTCACCCGCCAAGCCCCGGAGCCGGGGCACCCGCCAACACCCTCCCGGCTCGCGGGTCGCAGCACGCCGCAACCCTCCAGCTGAAGCGGCGAGCTGCGACCTGCGAAGGCCGGGAGACGCCGCTCAGGGAGTGTCGGACTTACGCCCGCCGGCCTCCAGCATGTCTCCCGCCGGCAGCTCCTTGTGCCCACCGGGCTCTTCGCAGTTGAGCGTGTAGCGGTCGGCAACGTCGTGGTCGCCGAGTAGGCGTCGAGGTCTCCGTCAGGATGGAAGTTCCTACGCTCCCCATCCGAGAAGACCTCGACGGTGATCAACGCTACCTTCACGCGCCCTGACCTGACCACGTTCGCCCGACTCGACGAACTCGGCATCGACGCCGTCGGCATGCACCTGACACCGGACCGGGCGGTGATCGAGTGCCGTCTCGCCGAGCCCGACCCGTGGTGCCACGCATGCGGCGCTGAGGCGACTGCTCGGGGAACAGCCGCGCGCTGGTTGGCGCATGAACCGTTCGGGCATCGCCCCACGACCTTGCTGCTGCGAGTTCGCCGGTTCCGTTGCGAGCCCTGCGCCCGGTTCTGGCAGGAGGACACCAGGAGGGTTGCCGAGCCCCGCGGCAAGCTCACCCGCACAGCGCTGGGTTGGGCGCTGCGTGCGCTCGTCGTCGATCACCTCACCGTCTCTCGGGTCGCAGCAGGCCTTGATGTCGCCTGGCACACCGCGAACACCGCCGTTCTCGAGGAAGGGCGCAGGCTGCTGATCGATGATCCGGAACGGTTCGACGGTGTCACCGTGATCGGCGTCGACGAGCACGTCTGGCGGCACACGCGCCGCGGCGACAAGTTCGTCACCGTGATCATCGATCTCGCTCCGGTCCGTGAAGGGACGGGCCCGTCGAGATTGCTGGACATGGTCGAGGGCCGCTCGAAGTCAGTGTTCAAGGGCTGGCTCGCCGAGCGGCCGGAGCGCTGGCGGGCGGGAATCGAAGTCGTCGCGATGGACGGGTTCTCCGGGTTCAAGACCGCCGCCGCGGAGGAGATCCCGACCGCTGTCGCGGTGATGGATCCGTTCCACGTGGTCCGGCTCGCTGGGGAAGCGCTCGACACCTGTCGTCGTCGGGTTCAGAACGACATCTTTGGCAGGCGGGGCCGGAAGAACGATCCTCTCTACAAGGCACGTCGAACCCTGCACACGGGAGCGAGCTTGCTGACGGATCGACAGGTCGCCCGGTTGGAGACGTTGTTCGCGGACGAGAAGCACGTCGAGGTCGAGGCAACGCATGGGATCTATCAGCGCATGGTCACCGCCTACCGGCAGGAAGACCGCAAGCTCGGGAAGTTCCTCATGCAGAGCGTGATCGACACCGTCGCGGACGGCGTCCCGGCATCGTTGGTCGAGGTTCGCAAGCTCGGGAGAACGCTCGCGAAGCGCGCGGCGGACGTCCTGGCTTACTTCGATCGGCCGCGGACGTCCAACGGACCAACGGAAGCGATCAACGGCCGACTTGAGCACCTCCGCGGCTCCGCACTCGGCTTCCGGAACCTGTCCCACTACATCACCCGCAGTCTCCTCGAAGCCGGAGGATTCAGACCTCAGCTACACGCTCAACTGCGATGAGCCCTTAAAGTTTTACTCGCCGCGTTGAAAGCATGGATGCCCTTCGGACGCCAGAGGTTGTCACTTTAAGAAAGGACAATGAACTGGAGCTTCTGCGGAAATGCGATTCCCGTGAAACCCGCCCGCAATAATGCCCGTTGTGCGGACCCCATATGATGCAGAAGCTGAAGGCCCCGGAGTCATCCGTTGGGACTGAAAAGCGAGAGGGAATCGGTGGAAGAACTGTGTGGGATCAGCTCTCTGAACTCCACTGACCACGGTAGACTAGATACCGCACACCGGGGTGTACTTTCCATTCCTTGCTGAGACGATGACTTTTCGCCCTCGCGATGGCGAAATGCGCCGATTCACCATCCGCTCAGGGAAAAGTCATCCGCTGGGCGCGGCGAAAAGTCCTCCGCTCGCCGCGGCCGCACGGCCCCGGGACGTTACTCCGCGGCCGCCGCGATATCGGTGCGGAACTGGCCGCCGTCGAGGTGGATCCGCGACATCGCTTCGTACGCCCGTGCGCGCGCCTCGCCGACGTCGGAACCGAGCGCGACGACGTTCAGCACGCGGCCGCCCGTGGTGACGAGGCGTCCGTCTCGTTCGGCGGTCGCGGCATGGGTGATGTGCACGCCCGGCACCTTCTCGGCCTCGTCGAGACCGGTGATCTCGCGGTCCGTGATCGACGAAGCCGGGTATCCCTCGCTTGCGAGCACGACGGTCACCGCGACCTCGTCGCGGAACGACGGATCCGGGCGATCCTCGAGCGTGCCGGTGGCGGCGGCCATCAGCAGGTCGGCGAACGGCGACGCGAGGCGCGGCAGCACGATCTGCGTCTCCGGGTCGCCGAACCGCGCGTTGAACTCGATGACGCGCACGCCGTCGTCCGTCACGATCAGCCCCGCGTAGAGAAGCCCGATGAAGGGCGATCCGGTGCGATCGAGCTCGCGCACGACCGGCCGTGCGACCGTCTCGGTCACCTCGTCGACGAAACCGGCGATGCCGCCGGTGCGGTCCTCGAGCCAGGGCAGCGGGGAGTAGGCGCCCATGCCACCCGTGTTCGGCCCGGCGTCGCCGTCGAGAGCGCGCTTGAAGTCCTGCGCGGGCGTGAGCGCGCGCACCGTGTCGCCGTCGCTGAGGAAGAACAGGGACACCTCGGGCCCGGAGAGGAACTCCTCGACCAGCACCGCGCCCTGCGGCAGGTAGGTCTCGGCGTGTGCGAGGGCCTCGGCACGGTCGGACGTGACGATCACGCCCTTGCCGGCCGCGAGTCCGTCGGCCTTCACGACGTAGGGAGCACCGAGATCGTCGAGGGCCGCCGCCGTCTCGTCGAGCGTGCGGGTGTGCACGGCGCGGCCGGTGGGCACGTCCGCGGCCTCCATGATGCGCTTGGCGAATGCCTTCGAGCCCTCGAGCTGTGCGGCCCGTCGGCCGGGACCGAAGACGGGGATCCCGCGCTCGCGCAGGTCGTCGGCCACGCCGGCGACGAGCGGCGCCTCGGGTCCGATCACGACCAGATCGACGGCTTCCGACCGTGCGAAGGCGGTGACGGCCTGCGGATCCATCATGTCGACGTCGACGATGGTCGCATCTCGCGCGATGCCCGCATTGCCGGGCGCGGCGAGAACCTCGTGCCCCGCGTTGTCGGCGTTGAGCGCGAGGACGATGGCATGTTCACGGGCACCCGACCCGAGCACGAGGATCTTCACGCCCCCAGGGTACCCGCGGCCGCCGACGCCCGCAGATCGCGCCGCTTCGGACGACAATGGGATCCATGGCTCGCAAGATCGACATCGCCTCCGGACGCGCCGCCATCGACGCGGTGCAGCAGGGATCCGTCGCACGCACCGACACGGCCACCGCCGTGCGGTACCTGCTGCAGCTGCTCGAGGAGCGCGCCCCTGGCCGCAGCGTCGAGGTGCGCGTGCCGCCCTTCGGAGCGGTGCAGGTCATCCAGGGGCCAACGCACACGCGCGGCACGCCGCCGAACGTCGTCGAGATGGAACCGCGCACCTGGGTCGCGCTCGCGACGGGCGAGATCGCGTGGACGGACGCGATGAGCGAGGGGCGGATCGCGGCGTCCGGAACGCGCGCGGACATCGCCGCGCTGATTCCCGTCCGGTGGTGAGGGAATGCCCCGACCTCTTTCAGCATTCGAGTGGGAGAATTGAGCCATGGACGACGCGCGAAGTGACCACGAGGCTCCTCGCGTGACGCACTCCCCGGCCAGCAGCGTCACGGTGCGTCGCGCGCCCAAGTACGGCGTGTTCACGGCGCTCGGTGTCGCGCTGGGCATCATCGCGGCTCTGATTCTCGCGACGGTGTTCGACGGCACCAGCGACCCGAGCCCCTTCACCGAGGTCACGTACTCGCAGACGCAGGTGTTCGGCTTCATCCTGCTCTGGTGCGTCCCCGCCGGTATCGCGCTCATGATGATCGTGGCGATGATCCTCGACCGGGCCTCGTCCCGTCGCGTGCAGAAGGTGACCGTGCAAGTCGACCATGTCGACGAGCGGTAATCTGGACGCGTGACCTCACCCGACACCCCCCGCTCCACATACTCGGAGGCGGGCGTCGACACGGCCGCCGGTGACCTGGCCGTCGAACTCATGAAGTCGTCGGTCCGCGCGACGCACGGCCCCGAGGTGCTCGGGGGCGTCGGAGGGTTCGCCGGCCTCTACGACGCGAGCTTCCTCACGACCTACCGCCGCCCGCTCCTCGCGACGAGCACCGACGGCGTCGGCACGAAGGTCGCGATCGCGCAGGCGATCGACAAGCACGACACCATCGGCCAGGATCTGGTCGGCATGGTCGTCGATGACATCGTCGTCACGGGCGCGAGGCCGCTGTTCATGACCGACTACATCGCGACGGGCAAGGTGCACCCCGAACGGATCGCCGACATCGTGCGCGGCATCGCGGAAGCCTGCAGCGCGACGGGCACGGCGCTCGTCGGCGGCGAGACGGCGGAGCACCCCGGCCTGCTCGGCCCCGACGACTACGACGTGGCCGGAGCCGCGACCGGCGTGGTCGAGGCCGACGACATGATCGGCGCGCACCTCGTGCAGCCGGGCGACGCCGTGGTCGCGATCGCCTCGAGCGGCGTGCACTCGAACGGCTACTCGCTCGTGCGTCACATACTCAAGAACGCCGGCCTCGGCTACGGCGACCGCGCGGAGGACCTCGGTGCGACGTGGGGCGAGGCGCTCCTCGAGCCGACGCGTCTCTACACACTGCCGCTTCTGCTGCTGATGCGTCGCCTGCCGGGCGCCGTGCACGCGCTCAGCCACGTGACCGGCGGCGGCATCGCGGCGAACCTCGCGCGCGTTCTGCCCCAGGGGACGTGGGCCGAGGTCGACCGCTCGACCTGGAGCCCGGCTCCGGTCTTCCGCGTGCTGAGCGACGTCGCGGGTACGACCCTCGAATCGAGCGAGGGGACCTGGAACCTCGGCATCGGCTTCTTCGCCGTCGTCGCGGCCGACCAGGCTGAGGCAGCGATGCAGTCGCTGACCGCAGACGGATTCCCCGCGTGGCAGGTCGGCACGGTCGAGCAGGGCGAACCGCCCGCGGCCGGCTTTACGCAGGGCGCGAAGGGCGTCGACGGCGGAGCCGTGCGACTCGTTGGCACGTACCAAGACGGAGCGAAGTAACCACCCCATGTGCGGCATCGTCGGAATGGTCGGACGCGGCCATGTGAACCAGGACATCTACGACGCTCTTCTTCTGCTGCAGCACCGCGGGCAGGACGCCACCGGCATCTCGACCGCCGAGCCGAGCGGCGTGATGCATTCTGTCAAGAACCCGGGCATGGTCCGGGAGGCGTTCCGCACCCGTGACATGCGCACGCTGCTGGGGAACGTCGGCCTCGGTCATGTGCGGTACGCGACGCACGGCACCGCCTCGAGCGAAGAAGAGGCTCAGCCGTTCTACGTGAACGCGCCGTATGGGATCACGATGATCCACAACGGCAACCTCACGAACACGCGTGCTCTCGCGGACGACATGGCGCGCAAGGACCGTCGCCACGTGAACTCGTCGAGCGACACCGAGCTGCTGCTGAACGTCCTCGCGAGCGAGCTACAGGCGACGACGAGCGCCGTCGACTTGGATCCGGACCGCATCTTCAAGGCGGTCGCGCGCACGCACCGCCGCATCGAAGGCGCGTACGCCGTCGTCTCCTTCATCGCGGGATACGGGCTGCTCGCGTTCCGCGACCCCCACGGGATCCGTCCCCTGATTCTCGGCCGCCGTACCGCAGGGCTCGCGGGCGACGAATGGGTCGTCGCGAGCGAGTCGCTCGTGCTCGAGAACGCCGACTACGAGGTGGTGCGGGAGATCGCACCGGGCGAGGCGGTCTTCATCACGCACGAGGGCGAGATGTTCAGCCAGCAGTGCGCGACGGATCCGGTTCTCGCGCCGTGCGCGTTCGAGTACGTCTACCTCGCGCGTCCCGACTCGGTGATGAACGGGCAGAGCGTCTACGAGTCTCGCCTGCGCATGGGAGAGAAGCTCGCGCGCACGATCGCGAAGCACATCCCGGCCGACGAGATCGACGTCGTCATGCCGATCCCGGATTCGTCGCGCCCGGCCGCGATGGAGGTCGCGCGCGTACTCGGCATCGAGTATCGCGAGGGCTTCTACAAGAACCGCTACGTCGGGCGGACATTCATCATGCCCGGCCAGGAGACGCGAAAGAAGAGCGTCCGGCAGAAGCTCAACACGATGTCGATGGAGTTCCGCGGCAAGAAGGTGCTGCTGATCGACGACTCGATCGTGCGTGGCACGACGAGCCGCCAAATCATCCAGATGGCCCGCGACGCGGGAGCCGCTTCGGTGACCTTCGCCTCGGCGGCGCCGCCCGTGCGGTACCCCCACGTGTATGGCATCAACATGCCCTCGGCCGAGGAACTCGTGGCACACGGCCGCTCCATTCCGGAGATTGGTGCGGAGCTTGGTGCGGACCACATCGTGTTCCAGGAGGTCGAAGACCTGAAGGCCGCGATCGTGGACGGCTGTGCCGCTGGTGGAGTCGTCCTCGATGACGTCGACATGAGCTGCTTCGACGGTCGTTACGTCACGGGCACGGTGACCGAGGAGTACCTCGAGTGGGTGGCCACGACTCAGCGGTCCTGAGCCGTCAGCGTCAGTCGCCGATCGAGGCGGCGTTCGCGATCATGCGCTCGGCGTGCGCGACCAGGGTTTCCACGTAGCGAGGATCCCGGATGATCGAGCCATGGTCGGCCTCCAGCAGCTCGACGCTGTCCAGCGCTTCTACGCGGTCGGTCCACGCGGCGACCTCGGCCGGCGAGTAGAGCCCCCCTTCGCGGGGCGGGAGCCCGCGGCCCGCGCGAACGAGGACCGTCGGTGTCGTGAGCTCGCGCAACGTGCGATCGGAGGCATCGCCCGTGATGTGAACGGAGTCTTCGGCGATCGCGTCGAACGACCCGGCCACGCGCAGCTCGCCCTCAGGGGTGCTCACGAGGTCGTATCGGGCGATCTGCTCGGCCTCGGGGGTGAGGGTCTGCCCCTCCGGCAACTGGGCCGCGAGCTGACGGAGGTACGTCGCGGGGCTGTCGAACCGCTGGTCCAGACGGGCCTGGGCGGCGTCGAGCACGATCCGGGTGAGAGCGTCGCCGCCCTCATTGGCCTCGACTGCCGGCAGACCGCCGTCGACGAGCAGGATCGCCGAGACCCGGTCCGGGAATAGCACCGCCGTCTGCACGGCGACGAACCCGCCCATCGAGTGTCCGACGAGCACGCCGCGTTCGATCCCCATGGCGTCCATGAGCGCGACGACGTCGCGCGCGTGCGCTGGCATGCCCCACGGACCGTCGATGTCCGAGCTGCGGCCGCGCCCACGGAGATCCGGCGCAATCACACGGAGGCGGTCGTTCGCGATCTCACCGAACGTCATCCAGTCCATATGGGTGCTGGTGACTCCGTGGAGCGCGATGATCGGCGGCGCGGTGGCTGATCCCCATTGGCCGTACTCGAGAGAGCCGCCCTCGACGGGCAGTGATGCGCGTGTGTAGGGGGTCGCTTCGCTCATGGGGACGGCTCCTTCGCCGAGGAATCGGGTGGTAATACAACGTTTAAGTGAATCGTCGCATGCTTTTGCGTGTTCGCTTGACATTCGGGGGAGGACTGGGTCAAATTAGTTAGACATCAATCTATTTTGTGAGGCGGTTGACGACGGTGTCGATTGAAGAAGAGTTCGTGCCCCCCGCGGCGCCGGGGCTGGAATACGCCCTGTCGGTTGCGTTGGAGTTGGACCACGCATTCGGTGCGGTGCGCACCGCACAGATGGCGAATGGATCTGCATACGGGTTCATCGCGGTGAAGGGCGGCTGGTTCCGCGGGCCCAACATCCAGGGCCGGGCGATTCCCGGCGGCGGAGACTGGCCGACGATTCGTGCGAACGGCGTCGCCGTATTCGATGCCAGCTACATCCTCCAGGCCGACGACGGGACGAACATCCGGCTGCATAACCGCGGTCTGCGTGTCGACCCGGAGCTGTCGGTGGACGGATCGACGTTCGTCCCCGGCGTCGCACGCACCTTCCA
This sequence comes from Microbacterium faecale, assembly GCF_014640975.1. Lineage (NCBI taxonomy): Bacteria > Bacillati > Actinomycetota > Actinomycetes > Micrococcales > Microbacteriaceae > Microbacterium > Microbacterium faecale. Next base: position 95,490 of record NZ_BMHO01000001.1, on the reverse strand, counting down.
CGAGCCGAAGGACGTCTACTTCCGCGTGACGCCGCTGTTCGATGTCGAGGAAGGCCCGCACGACTGGCTCGCCAAGCGGGTGTTCGTCGGCATCGGCGAGCGTCGCGAGAGCGGCAACCTCATTCACTACTACGCCGTGCAGTAGCAGCGAGCCGCGGGCCGACGACCTGCGCATCGCAAAGAACCACCCGAGCAGTTTGATCGTGCGATACGACGAGGTACCCAGATGATCGAAAACGCCAATGGCCGCGCGCGCCAGCGCCGTCGAACGCGTGGCTGCACGCCGCGCGGGGAGGGGCAACCGTGTTGACAGTGATCCTGCGGAGACTCGCGGTCTCGGTTCCCATGATCTTTGTGATCGCCTCGCTGACGTTCCTCCTGATCAACGCCATCCCGGGCGACCCTGCGATCGCGATCCTGGGCCCGGAGGCGACTCCCGCGGAGTACGCCGCCGTGCGCGAAGCGCTCGGGCTCAACCGGCCGCTGATCGTCCAGTACGCCGACTGGCTGGTGTCGGCCCTGCAGGGTGACCTGGGCACGTCCATTCGCACGAACCGGCCCGTTGTCGCGATGATCGCCGAGCGGATGGAAGTGACGGTGTCACTCGCGGTGATCGCGATCATCGTCACGGCCGTGCTCGGTGTACTTATCGGCCTCGTCGGCGCGCTCAAGGGCGGCTGGGTCGGCAAGACGTCCCAGGTCGTCGCGATCCTGGGGACGTCGGTGCCGAACTTCTGGTTCGGTATCGTCCTCGTGCTGCTGTTCGCCGTCGGTCTCGGCGCGCTCCCCGCGACGGGATACGCCCCTCTCAGCAGCGGCGTCGACGTCTGGGCGAAGCACCTCGTCCTCCCGGTCGCCGCGATCGCACTCGCCGGTATCGCGGGCGTCGCGCGTCAGACGCGCGCATCGATGAACGAGGTGCTCGGGCGTGACTTCATCCGTACGCTGATGGCATCCGGCGCCCCCTACTCGAGCGTGGTCTTCCGACACGCTCTGCGCAACGCGGCGATTCCCGTCGTCACGAGTCTGAGCTTCCAGTTCATCGGACTGCTCAGCGGCGCCATCGTCGTCGACCAGGTGTTCGCGCTCCCCGGTCTCGGAGCGATCATGCTCGTCGCGATGAACGGCCGAGATATCCCGGTCGTGCAGGGCGTGGTCATCCTCACGGCACTGCTCGTGATTGTCGTGAACCTGATCGTCGACCTGCTCAACGCGTGGATCAACCCGAAGGTGAGAAGCTGATGACACAGGCACCGATCCTCCCCACGACGTCGATCACGGCGGTCGGCGCGGGTCGCACCAGGAAGCTCGCCTTCCTCCGTCACGTGCGCCGCGCCCCGTTGGCCGCAGCCGGGGTCGTCTGGCTCATCATCCTCGCGGTCGCGAGCTTCTCCGCCCCGTTCCTCCCGTTGAAGGACCCGCTCAAGCAGAACCTCTCGGCGGCGCTCCAGGGGCCTTCCGCGGAGTACCTTCTCGGCACAGACGCGCTCGGGCGTGACGTGTTCTCGCGGATCCTCTGGGGCGGCCAGGGCGCGCTCCTCGGGTCGCTGGAAGCGGTTGTGGTCGCGATCGTGCTGGGCGTCACGGTCGGCGTCGTCGCCGGCTACTACGGCGGATGGCTCAACGGCGTCGCCAACCGCATCGCCGAGCTCGTCTTCGCGCTCCCGGCCATGGTCGTCCTGCTCGCGCTCGCCGCAGTGTTCGGCACGAGCATCGTCGCATCGATGGCCGCCTTCGGTGTTCTGGTCTCGGCCTCGTACCTGCGCATGGCGCAGGCCTCGACATTGGCGGTTCGTAGCGAGCTCTATGTCGATGCGGCGAAGGTGGCCGGGCTCTCCACTCCGAGAGTCGTGTTTGGTCACGTGCTGCCGAACGTTGTCGGGCCGATCATCGTCATGAGCAGCCTCACCTTCGGCGCCGCGCTCCTCGTGCAGGCCAGCCTCGGCTTTCTCGGGCTCGGTCCGCCCCCGCCCGCCCCGACGTGGGGTGGCATGATCGCCGAAGCTTCGACGTACATCTATCAGCACCCGTGGCTTCTCGTGCCGACCGGTGTCGTCCTCGCCCTGACGATTCTTGCGGCGAACCTCATCGGCGACGCACTGCGCGACGGAGACGGCAAGCGGCAGCGCTTCAGTCTCCTGACGCGGGCCGCGAACACCGCGCCGACCCTGCCCGCGCGGACGGACGCCGCGCAGTCGGAGCGCCTCCTGGAGGTGCGCGACCTCAGCATCACCTTCTCTCCGGACGACTCGGGGGAGAAGGTCGTCGACGGCATTTCCTTCGGAATCGACCGCGGCGAGATCGTCGCGGTCGTCGGGGAATCGGGATCCGGCAAGACGATGACCGCGCTGGCGATCATCGGACTTCTGCCGGTGCCCGGGCACGTCTGCGAGGGAGCGATCGAGTTCGACGGCGTCGGCATCTCCTCCCTCTCGCCGTCGAAGATGGCGACCTATCGGGGCAAGCGGATCGGGATGATCTCGCAGGAGCCCATGATGGCTCTCGACCCGTGCTTCACGGTCGCGTCGCAGCTGGTGGCTCCCGTGCGGCGACACCGGAAGGTGGGGCGCGCTGAAGGGCGGCGCATCGCGCGTTCGCTGCTCGAAGAGGTCGGCCTGCGCGACATCGATGCGGTGATGCACAGCTACCCCCATCAGCTCTCCGGCGGGATGGCGCAGCGCGTCGCGATCGCGATCGCTTTGACGGGCGAACCGGAACTTCTCATCGCAGACGAGCCCACGACGGCGCTCGATGTGACGGTGCAGGCGGGAATCCTCGATCTGCTCCGGTCGCTGCAGAAGAAAACGGGGATGGCGATCATGTTCGTCACGCACGACCTCGGCGTCGTCGCCGATATCGCCTCACGCGCCGTCGTGATGGAGAAGGGGCACATCGTGGAGAAGGCCACGGTCGAAGGCCTGTTCGCCGATCCGCAGCACGAGTACACGCGCGCGCTCATCGGCGCCACCCCGAGCCTCGTCGACGTCGGAGGACCCCATGTCTGAACTGCTCACGGTCCGTGACCTGTGCGTCGAGTTTCGTGTCGCCGGCTCTCGTCGAAAGAAGATGCGGGCAGTAGACGGCGTCTCGTTCTCCGTGTCTCCCGGCGAGACGGTTGCGCTCGTGGGGGAATCGGGGTCGGGGAAGTCGACGATCGGTCGCAGCATCCTCGGGCTCAACGCGATCCAGTCGGGAAGTGTCGTCTTCGACGGTCGGGACATCACCCGGCGGTCGGCCCGGACGCAACGTGAGATCGCGCGGGATCTGCAGGTTGTCTTCCAAGATCCGTTCAGCTCGCTGAACCCGGCCAAGACGATCGGCGAGAACCTCGCCGAGCCCCTGCGTGCGCAGGGAGCCGTGACGTCATCGGAGGCGCGGCAGCGCATGGAAGGCCTCCTGCGACAGGTAGGTCTCCCCGACGACTCGCCTGACCGGTACCCCGCGAACTTCTCGGGCGGCCAGCGCCAGCGCATCGCGATCGCCCGCGCCCTCATGCTGGAGCCGAAGCTCGTCATCTGCGACGAGCCGACCAGCGCGCTCGACGTGTCGACGCAGGCATCCGTGCTCCAGATCCTCCGTGATCTCCGATCCCAACACGACGTGGCGTACCTGTTCATCACGCACGACCTCGCCGTGGTGCGTCACTTCGCCGACCGCGTGCTCGTGCTGCGGCAGGGAGAACTGGTCGAACACGGATCGGTCGACGACATCTGCGAGCGTCCTCAGCACCCGTACACGCGTCAGCTCATCGAGACGGCACCGGTTCCCAACCCGAAACTGCAGCGTGAACGGCGCGAAGCGAGACTGCGCGCGGCTGAGGCGAATGCTCAGTCTGTATGACGTTCACGCAGCGGATCCGCGGCGTCGCGCAGATAGAGTGAGGGGCTATGACCGTTGAATCTGCGGACTCCCGCTCGAGCGACGCGGCTCACTACGACGAACTCACCCGTGCGGCTGCGCTCGGCATCGACGGCGATGCGGACCTCGCGGCGATGGACTTCGGCCTCACGATCGTGCGCGCAGGGAACCGCCTGCAGCAGGATCTTGAGCAGCAGGTGCACCGACCGGCGGGGATGACCTGGGCCGCGTTCCGCGTACTGTTCACCATCCGCTCGGTGGGGAGAATCTCCCCGATGAAGCTCGCCCACCTGTCGAACACATCGGCGGCGAGCATCTCGAGCGTGATCAAGACTCTCGACAACTACGGGATGATCACGCGCACGGCCGATGAGTCGGACGGCCGCGCCGTGCTGTTGGCGTTGACGCCGGAAGGCGAGCGTGCCGTCGCGGAGCTGTTCACGCGCAATAACACGCGTGTGGCGCAATGGGCGGAACGCTACACGCCGAAGGAGCGCGCCGAGATCGCTCGGTTGCTCCGACGCGTGCTGCACGAATCGAGCCCGCCCGCGCTGTCGCCGGAGGAGCGTCGCGAGCCGATCCGGCAGCGCGTTCGCCGTTCGCGCCAAAAGGGCGGATCCACCGAAAAGAAGTAAAACTTCTCAGGAAAAGTAATAAGACGTTTGACCTTTTTCTGAGATTCGGCAACGATAGGCGCATGCCCCAATCTCGCGTGCCGCTCGTCGAAGAGCGACGCTCCCCCGACGGTGTCGTCACGGTGTTGATGCGCCACGGCCGACTCAACACTCTCGTTCGCCCGCTGCGTTCGGAACTCATTGACGCCCTCGACCGTGCGGAGAGCGACGCGGACGTTCGCGCCGTCGTACTGGCCGGGGCGGAGGGGGTCTTCTCGGCAGGGGCGGACCTCAGCGAGTTTGACTCCGGGCAGGGACTGGCCGAGCCCTCGCTGCACTCGACGATCGCCGAGTTCCTCGACGAGATGTCGACTCCGGTCGTCGCGCTGATCGATGAACTGGCGCTGGGTGGGGGCCTCGAGTTGGCGCTCGCCTGCCACTACCGGGTCGCCACGGCGCACGCGCGTCTCGGTCTCCCCGAGGTGAGTTTCGGGTTCCTCCCGGGTGCTGGCGGCACGCAGCGGCTGCCGCGAGCGGTCGGCCTCGAGCGCGGCGTGGACCTCATGCTGCAGGGTACGTCGTTGCGCGCGGAAGCGGTCGCGGGAGGTCGCCTCGTCGCGGCCATCGTCGACGCCGCAGATCCCGTCGCCGGTGCGGTGGCGTTCGCGTCCACCGTCGTCGACGCGCCCGTCCCGCGCTTGCGCGACGTGACGCTGCGCGATGACCATGCCGAGAGCTTTCTCGCTTTCGCTGCTGCCGCCGTGCAGGGGGACGATCCCCGCAGCGCCGTGATCGGTGCGGTGCGCGCGGGACTCGATGACGTCGACCGCGGGTTCGTCGAAGAACAGCGGCTGTTCCGGCGCCTGGCCGAGTCCGAGAGCGCGTCGGCCCGACGTCACCTCTTCCTCGCCGAGCGCGCCGCCCGGCGACGTCCTCGGACCGAAGTGCGCCTGCTCGACCCCGCGCGCATCGCCGTGATCGGCGGCGGCACGATGGGGCGCGGTATCGCCCTCGCGCACAGTCTCGCGGAGTTCGAGGTCTGGGTCGTCGAACCGGATGCCGCGCGGCGTGCGGAGACCGAGCGGGCGATCGCGGTCGATGCGGCGCGGAGCACACGCGGGCGTCAGGCGGGCGTCGGCTCGGCGGAGGAGATCATCGCGCGCATCACCTGCGTTGCCGAGATCGAGCAGCTCCCCGACGTCGGCCTCGTCATCGAAGCAGTTCCCGAGGTCATGGAGCTCAAGCTCGACGTGTTCCGGCGACTCGACGCTCGGCTGTCGCCGGGAACGATTCTGGCGACGAACACGTCGTCCCTCGACGTCGACGCGTTGGCGGCGAGCACGTCGCGTCCGCAGGATGTCGTGGGGCTTCACTTCTTCTCGCCGGCGCACATCATGCGCCTGCTGGAGATCGTCCGCGGCGCGCAGACGGCGCCGGAGGCGATCGCGTTCGCGCTCGCACACGCCGAGACGATCGGTAAGGTGCCCGTCGTCTCGGGCGTCGGTCCCGGGTTCATCGGCAATCGCATCCTCGAGACGTCGAGCCGCGAGGTGGCACTCATGCTCCTCGAAGGCGCCGCACCCGCGCAGATCGACGCCGCGCTGGAGCAGTGGGGAATGCGGATGGGGCCGCTGCGCGTTCTCGACCTCGTCGGTAACGACGTCCCGATGCATGCGCGTGAGGCGAGTGGGACCGCGGGAGAACTCGCCTGGCGTCCCGCTGCCGCGCTGGTCGAACGCGGCTGGCTGGGTGTGAAGAGCGGTCGCGGCTGGTATCGGCACGAATCGGGGCAGCCCGTGCGCGACCCGGAGGTCGAAGAGCTCATCCGCACGATCGCGGTCGACGCCGGAGTCCTCCCGCGCGAGCACACCGATCAGGAGATCGCCGAACGCGCCATCCTGTCGATGGTCAACGAGGGTGCTGCCGTGCTCGCGGATGGCGTCGCCGACCGCGCGGGTGACATCGACGTGGTGTTCGCGAACGGATACGGCTTTCCCGCGGATCGCGGCGGCCCCATGCACTTCGGCGACATCCTCGGGTTGACGAACGTCGTGCGAATCATGGAGCGTTACGCCCGGCGTCCCGGCGGTCACCGCTGGACGCCGCATCCGCTCATTGTCGAGCACGCACACAGAGACGAACCGCTGGGTCGTTGGGAGGCCACACGATGAGGCGCGCCGTCATTGTCGACACCGCACGCACGGCGCAGGCGCGCTCGTGGCGAGGTGGGTTCAATCTCACGCATCCCGTGACCCTCGCCGGCGCCGCCGTTTCCGCGGCGGTGGAGCGCAGCGGAGTCGACCCCGCTGAGATCGCTGACGTCGTCATGGGCTGTGCACAGCCGGAGGGAGCGGCCGGAAATAACATCGGCCGGGTCGCCGCTCTGCGTGCCGGGTTGCCGGAGTCGGTGCCGGGGGAGACGGTCAACCGGTTCTGCGCGTCCGGCCTGCAGTCGCTGGCGATCGCGGCGCAGCGGATCATCGCCGACGAATGCGACGTCGTCGTCGCCGGCGGCGTCGAATCGATCACGGCCGTGCAGAACGACCTGAACACGACACAGGCCATCGACCCGTGGATGAAGCGCACGGTGCCCGACATCTACCTGCCGATGCTCGAGACGGCGGAGATCGTCGCGAGCCGATACGGTGTGACGAGAGAAGCTCAGGACGCGTACGGCGTGCGCAGCCACCTTCGCGCGGCGGACGCCCAGAGCGCCGGGCTCTTCGACGAGGAGATCGTTCCTGTTGCGACGCGCACGGCGATTCGCGATCGATCGGGCGAGATGTCCGTCGTGGACGTCGTCGTCGACCGGGACGAAGGCATCCGGCCGAACTCATCGCTCGAGAGCTCCGCATCCCTCCGACCGGTGATGGCCGAGGGGACGGTCACCGCCGCCAGTGCGAGCGGGTTCGCCGACGGCGCCGCGGCTGCCGTCGTCATGGACGAGGATCTCGCGGCTCGTCGCGGATTGACGCCGCTCGGCCGATTCGTCGGGTTCGCCGTCGCTGGCTGCGCACCGGACGAGATGGGGGTCGGGCCCGTCGTCGCTGTACCGAAGCTCCTCGAGCGCTTCGGGCTCGGGGTGGACGACATCGACCTGTGGGAGCTCAACGAGGCCTTCGCGTCGCAGGTGCTGCACTGTCGCGACACCCTCGGGATCCCCGACGAACGACTCAACGTCAACGGCGGTGCGATCGCGATCGGGCACCCCTATGGCGTCTCGGGCACCCGGCTTGTCGGTCACGCGCTGCGCGAAGGGCGGCGACGGGACGCATCCCGCGTCGTCGTCACGATGTGCATCGGCGGCGGACAGGGCGCTGCCGCGCTCTTCGAGATCCTCTGACCACTTTCGAATCGACCTCAAGAAAGCGAGACGCTATGACCGAGCTGGTGTGGCACGACGGAGTACCTCAACCGCGGCTGGAGCACGTTCTGACCATCCGCCTCGAGCTGGACGGAGCGCACACGACTCCGACGATGGGAAGCGGTGTACAGCACGGCCAAGTGGGCGTGATGTCGGGAAGCTTCGAAGGCCCCCGACTACGCGGACGCGCACTTCCCGCCGGGGGCGATTCGCCACTGGTGTTGCGTCACGGGATCGCCCAGCTCGACGCGCGCTACTTCCTCGAAGTCGACGACGGCACCCTGATCCGGATCCACAATCGCGGCATCTTCCGGATGCCTCCCGAGGTGCGCGAACGGGTCAATCGGGGCGAGGACGTTTCGCCGAATGAGTACTACATCCGCACGTCGCCGACGTTCGAGGTGCCGGAGGGTCCGCACGACTGGCTGTGCCAGTACACCTTCGTCGGCTATGGCCGCCGCGACGATCGCGGCAACGAGATCTCGTACTTCCTGGTGCACTGAGATGGCATTCGAGTACGCGGCGGCGGAGCAGGTCAGCGCGGCGATGCGCTTCGAGCTGCGTGAGACGATTGCGCATTGGAACCGATGCCTCGACGCGCAGGACATCCCGGGGATGCAAGAGCTCTCTGCGTCCGGCCTGCGGATCGTCTACGAGGGTGTCTCCTACGAAGGCGCGGACGCAGCAGCGCGGTTCGCTGCAGTTCACGGCAGCACCGACGAGGTGCATCGCCGCACGCACGTCAATCACCTCCAGGCGTGGCCGGACGGGGAGCGCGTGCGCTCACGGTCCTTCGCCATGGTGGCGCAGGTCGTCCCGACGACGTCCCCGTTCGGTGCGGGCACACCGTCTGTCGGCTGGGTCGGCTACACCGACGACGTGTTCGTGTTCGAGGAGGGGCGTGCGGTACTCGCCTCTCGCGAGTTCATCCGCTGGGGCGGCGACGTGCTGAGCGGCTTCCCGAACGTGCAGGAGGTGGCGGCATGACCGGTGCGGTCGATCGTCTGTCTGAGAAGTCCGCGATCCTCGACGTTCTCGCACGGGCGGCGTGGGCGCTCGACGAGAAGCGCCCGGCCGAGTTCGCGGCGCAGTTCACCGACGATGCGCTGATCGAGCGACGCACGCAGGATGGGTCCTCTGAGCAGTGGAGCGCGGCGGCAGGATCCCTCACCGACTTCATCGACGCCGCGCGCGAGGGTGTCAGCATCGAAGAGTTGCAGACCTGGACCTCGGATGCCGTGTTCTCGGGGGCGGATGACAGCGATGTGTCATCGACCTCGCTCCGGATCGGAAGCGCGGCGGGCGGCCTCTCGAACGTCATTCTCGGAGACGATCGAGTGCACGACACGCTGGTGCACACGTCCGAAGGCTGGCGCATCCGCCACCGGGTGATCGAGCCCTTCGGCGCCCGGGACCGTGCGGGCACGTCGCCCACCTGGGACGGTGGCGCGGAAGTCGTGACACGAGACCGCGTCGAGATCGAGGCGCTCATTGCCGACTACGCATGGGCACTCGACATGGCCGATATAGATCGGGTGCTCGCACTGTTCTCGGACGACGCGGTGATGCAAGATCCGTACGGCCGCTTCGCCGGATCCGGCGCCGGAGGGGTGCGACGCTTCTTCGAAGGGCTCTTCGCCCGTCCCGAGTTCTCGGGTCGAATCCACTGGGTCAGCCAGCTCGTTCTCACCCCCGTCGGCGAGGACTACCGCGTCGACTCGTACGCGCTCGTTCCCGCCGCGTTCCCGAACGGAGCGGCCAATCTGCACCTGGTCGCGTTCTATCGCGACCTCGTGCGCCGGGAGAAGGGCCGTTGGGTCTTCGTCGAGCGGCTCGTGGGTGCTCGATGGCCGCGAGAGGGTGAGTCGACCACCGCTCAGCCGGCGTCCTGATGGCGCGGGATGACGGGACGATCACGAAATATACTTAGACCTTGACATAAATCGTCGAGGCGCAATAATACTTAGACATTCAACAAAGTTGGATTCGCCGTCACCCGCGGCGCACCTCCCCTTTACAGCTGGAGTTTCAATGACGAACCTACCTCGTGTCGCAGCCGTGGCGGCCGCGGCTGCGATGACCCTTGCCCTGGGCGCGTGCTCGACGAGTACGGAGCCGGCCGGCGGCGGCGAAGCCGAAGGGCCCCACGACATCACTCTCGCGATCGAGCGCGCGCCGGCGGGCGGATTCGACACCACGATGTGGAACTGGTCGACTTTCGCTCAGCTCGGAATGGCGGCGTACGAGGGCTTCCTTCGCGGAGAGCCCGACGGCACCTACTCGGCGGCGCTCGCAACGGAGTGGGGATGGGAATCGGATACGACCTTCCGCATGACGTTGCGCGAGGGCGTGACGTTCTCCGATGGTGAGGAGTTCAACGCGGAGGCAGCGAAGGCCAACCTCGAGATTCACCAGGGCGGACAGGCACTCAAGGCACTGGAAGAGATCGAAGTCGTCGGCGATCACGAGATTGCTCTCCACTTCGGGTCGTTCCTGCCCGGCCTTGACCGGATCCTCTCTCAGCAGACCGGCCTCGTGATCAGCCCGGCAGCGCTCGCCGCCCCGGAGAGCCTCGCGGAGGCGCCGGTCGGAGCTGGTCCGTACACGCTTAACGTCGACAGCACGGTCTCGGAGAGCACGTACGTGTTCGAGAAGAACCCGGACTACTGGAACGCCGACGAAGTCGCCTTCGACACGATGACGTTCCGCATCATCGACGACGCGCAGGCCGCGTTCAGCGCGCTGCAGGCAGGCGAGGTCGACATGACGTGGGCGCGATACCAGAACGTCGACGCGGCCACCGGCGCCGGCTTCGAGATCTTCGAGGGGCCCGGATCCGTGCTCATGATGCAGTTCGTCGACATGGACGGCGAGGAAGTGCCGGCGTTGGCCGACCAGCGCGTACGCCAGGCGCTCAACTACGCGATCGACCGTGACGCGTTCGCCGAGGCCGTGAGCCCCGGACGCATCACGTCGCAGTGGGCGAATGCGGAGACGGAGGCGTACGATCCCGAGTTGGACGACTTCTACACCTACGACCCCGAGAAGGCGCAGTCTCTGCTCGAGGAAGCGGGCTATGCCGACGGCTTCACACTGCCCATCTCGACGACGCCGGTGAACCAGGTGGCGCTCGAGGCGATCGCCTCATCGTTCGCCGAGGTCGGTGTCAACGTCGAGCTGATCGTCAAGCCGATCGCGGAGTGGGTGCCGGCAGCGACATCCGGACAGTTCCCCGTGATCCTCGTGCCGCTGTCGAGCAACGGTTCGTACACCGACTTCGGCGACTTCGTGTTGCCGGACGGCGGCTCGAACACGCGCGGTTACGAAGACACCGAGGCCGTCGAGCTCTTCAACGCGGCAGCCACCACGCGCGACGACGACACGCGCATCGCCGCGTGGCAGGACCTCTCGGCGTACTTCACCGAGGACGCCTGGACGGTGCCGATCCAGCAGACGACGACGTTCTACTTCTACAACGCCGATGTCGTCGACGGCGTCGCGCGCCCGTACGGCAACCTGCTGCCGGCGATCTACTGGCTCGAGCCCGCGAGCTGACGCACCTTCCCTGATTCGGCCCGATCGGCGTCGCTCCGTGCGCGTCGGCCGGGCCGAATCGGCCTCCGCTGCATGCGCACCAGGTGACGTCGGCGCGCTGACCTATTTCGCAACCGAAAGGATCCCATGACGACGCCACACCACCTCGACGACTATCTCGCCGCGCTCGCGGCCTCAGACCCCTCACGGGTGCCCTGGGCGCCGGGTGCGGTCACGACGGAGAACAACGTGCGCCTGCCCATCGGAGACGGCGCCTGGCAGACCGTCACCGACGTCGACCGCCTTGATGTGCGCATCGACGACGGTCGCGGTGCAGCGGTCATGGGCATTCTGCGCGAGGGCGATGACTGGAACCCGTTCTTCCAGCGGATCCTGGCCGACGACACCGGCCGCATCGTCGAGAGCGAGCTCGTGGTCACCCGCGGAAAGGACGCGGCCGGCGCCTTCCACAACGCGGACATCGCATCGCGCCCGGAATTCGCCGCCGCCGTCGCCGCCGAGGATCGGGCTGACCGAGCGGAGCTGATCGCGCTCGTGGACGGCTACTTCTCGACACTGCAGCAGAACACTGGCGAGATCCACACACGATTCTCGGAGGAGTGCCGCCGGCGCGAGAACGGCGTGTGGACGACGCAGAACACCGACCCGAACGTGCCGCCGACGCTGAGGATGGACTGCCGCTCATCGTTCGAGCTCGGCTTCTTCCGCAGCAACGAGCGCGTGCGCGGGCGTCGCTATCCGATCGTCGACGTCGAGACCGGCCTCGTGCTCGCGGGGGCGTTCATCGACCACAGCGGACGTATCAAGGAGTACACGCTCACGGATGGACAGCACATGCGGTCGGGTTTCCTACGGCCCCACACCTACGCGATGCTCGAAGCATTCAAGATCGTCCGGAGCGAGATCGTCGCTATCGAGGCCGTATTCCATCCCGTGCCGTACCGGATGGAGGCGGCGTGGCCCACGGTCGACGGCGATGGGCGAACCGGCGACGCGTAACGCCGCTCGCGCACGGCCGGCACGCGTCAGGAGGGATCCGTCTGACGCGGCCGGCCGGCGCGCGCACCGCCTCGGAAGCTCGCTACCCGGTGGCCGGCGTCATTCGAGACGACGACGTCGATCAGCAGCGTGGACCGCGTCTGCGTGACCACCTCTGCTTCGGCGACGAGCCGTGTGCCGGCGGGCGCCGGTCGGTGAAACCGGATATCCGCGTCGGCCGTGAGCGCGTTCGGCAGACGCGTGGCCGCTGCGTACCCGAACGCGGTGTCGGCCACCATGAACACCCATGCTCCGTGAGCGACGCCGGCGCCGTTGGTCATGTCCGCGCGGACGGTGAGCGAGATCGAGACCCGCCCGTCCGCCACGGATTCCACGGTCATCCCCTGTGCGTGGAAGGTCGCGTCCTGGTCATTCAGGGCGGCGACGGTGCGCTGGACGTCGTCGGTCATGGCACGATACTCCGTTCGATGTCTTCGAGGTGGGCGAAGGCGCCCGGGAGCCACAGGGTGTTGCGGCTCTCGAACAGTTCCCGCGCGCGGTCGCGCGGCCAGTTCGGCGGCAGGAGGTGGTCGGGCAGTTCGGGGTCGAACAGCGGAAAGTGTCGCCATGACGTCACCAGCTCGACCCATTCCGACCACACTTCGGGGCCGCTGCGCGGCTGCGAGTCGGTGAATCGTGTGACGAACGCGTCGTAGCGGTCGCGGAGGGAGCCGATGTCCCACGCGGCGTTCGCAAGGCGCTGCGGCCGCGCGTCAGCGTACGTGGCCGAACGAAACAGGTGCGAGTCGCCGATTCCCTCCGCCGATGCCAGCAGCGCCCTGATCTCGTCCTCGCTGTCGACGTGGGGTGAGATCCACACACCGTTGCCGAGCGACCCGAATCCCAGCCACCCGAGTTGCGTGCGAAAGCGGTGACGCAGAGCGCGAGCCTGTTCCGGGACAGTCAGGATGAGCACGAGCCATTCTCCCGACCAGGGGGGCTGCGTCCCGAACCGCTCAACCCGCCGGGCGCCCTCGTCGAGCCCCTGGCGGTGCTCGGCCGGAACCGAGAGCCGGCTGCGTCGACCTTCGCGGCTGCTAGCGAGCCACCCGGCGGAGACGGCACGCGAAATGGTCTGGCGGGCGGCCGCTTCGCTGGCGCCGAGGTCAGCCAGCGCGCGCACGTACGTCTCCTGCCAGAGCGTGACGTTCCGCGGGGCGACGGCGGAGCCGAGCACGGTCAGCAAGAGCGTCTTGGTCTTGCGTCCGGCGCTCGTCGTCACGGGCTGAGAGGGCATGGCGACACAGTAGCGCTGGTTCTCGGCGCGATGCGGGAGAAATGACAGTGTGTTGACGATCGTGTTGAATTAGTAGTACCGTGACGGGCAGGTCGGTGCTGATCGACTGTGAGGCGAGGAGGCCCCCGTGTTCGCCGCTTGCACACCCCCTGCTGAGGGGGAGCGATGACGATCGACCTGACGCGGATCGACGCGATCGACGTCCACGTCCACGTGGAGGCGTCGGTCTCGACACCTGCGGCCGACCGCGTGCACCCCGTGTTCGGCGTCCAGCTGCCCACGGTCCCGGAGCTCGCGGAGCTGTATCGCGGGCTGAAGATGGCGGCCGTCGTCTTCGCCGTCGATGCCCCGGAATCGCTCGGCCACCGCGTCAGCAACGAAGAAGTCGCGGAGCAGGCGGCGTTGGCGGACGACGTGCTCATTCCGTTTGGGAGCATCGATCCGACTCGGCGTACCGACGCGGCTGCCATGGCACGACGGCTTGTCAACGATCACGGGATCCGCGGGTTCAAGTTCCACCCGGCCACGCAGGGGTTCTTCACCAACGATCCCGTCGTCTACCCCCTGTACGAAGCGCTCGAGAGTCTCGGCGTGCCGGCGCTGTTCCACACGGGGCAGGTCGGCGGGGGAGCAGGGGCGCGGTTGAAGTACTGTGACCCGATCTTCCTCGATGACGTCGCTGTCGACTTCCCGGGGCTGAAGATCATCATGGCGCACCCGTCCTACCCCTGGCAGGACGTCGCGCTATCCATCGCGACGACGCGGCCGAACGCCTACATCGATCTGTCGGGATGGTCTCCGCGATATTTCTCCCCCCAACTCATCCAGCAGTCCAACACCCTCCTGAAAGACAAGGTCATGTTCGGTTCCGACTATCCCGTCATCCACCCCGAGAGATGGCTCGCGGACTTCGCGCAGGCGGACTTCCGCGACGCCGTTCGCCCCGCGATCCTCAAGGGCACCGCAGCGAATGTGCTGGGGCTGACATGAGCGCGCCGCAGACCGTCGACCGCCTCCTCGATCAGCACGCTCGCGAACGCGGAGACCATCCCTTCCTGCTGTTCGGTGGCGAGACGACCACGTATCGCGAGATGGCGGAGCGCACCGTGCGGCTCGCCAATGCACTGGCTGCGCGCGGGATGGTCGCGAGCGATCGCATCGCGATCATGAGCGGCAACCGCCCCGAGTTTCTCGAAGCGTGGTTCGCGAGCGCGCGACTGGGAGCCGTCGAGGTCCCCGTCAACGTCGCCCTGCGCGGTCGCTTCCTCTCGTATCTGCTCGCCGACTCCGGCGCGCGCTTCCTCGTCGTGGAGGCGCCGCTCGTGGAGCACGTTGCCGCCGTCGCGGAAGCCATTCCGCAGCTGGAGACGATCATCGTCCTCGGCGCCGAAGAGGGGGCTTCGCACACGGTTCCCAGCTGCACCGTCATCGATATCGACGAGCTTCGCAAGAACGGATCCGACACCCCGATTGGCGGCGTCGCGGACGTCACCGACACCGGTGTCATCGGTTACACGTCGGGCACCACAGGGCCGTCCAAGGGCGTGATGCTGTCCCATCGTGCCGCCTGGTACGCGGGCCATGACGCCGCAGTGGAGCGTGGTCTCACTGCCGACGACGTCTTCTCCACGAGCCTGCCGCTGTTTCACCTCAACGCCCAGCACCTGACAACGGTCGCTGTGCTCTCCGTGGGGGCCACGCTCGCCCTCGAGCCGCGGTTCTCGGCGAGCGGGTTCTGGCAGAACCTCGCCGACGTGCGGGCCACGCACGTGAATGTCATCGGCGCGATGATCGGGATTCTTCTGCGCCTGCCCGAAACGCCCGTGGAATGGACCGACTATCCGCGCATGACGTTCGCCGGCCCCCTGAACGACGAGATCATCAGAGAGTCGCGTCGTCGGTGGAATCTCGGATTCGTCACGGGGTACGGCGCCACGGAGTCGGGCATCGTGACCTACGCCGGAACCGACGGGCTCCCCGATGGATCCTGCGGCAAGGCGAGCCCCCACTTCGAGGTCGAGCTGGTCGACGACGACGGCGGCCCCGTCGAGGTAGGCGAGGTGGGCGAGTTCGTCACCCGTCCGCGCCGCGCCGGATCGATGATGACGGCCTACTGGGGGATGCCCGAGAAGACCGTCGAGGCGTTCCGTGACCTCTGGTACCACTCCGGGGACCTGGGTCGCCGCGACGAGGAGGGCTACTTCTACTTCGTCGACCGCAAGAAGGACGCGATCCGCCGACGCGGCGAGAACATCTCGTCGTTCGAGCTCGAGCAGGCCATCGGCGAGTACCCGGGCGTTGCCGAAGCCGTGGCGCTCGCGGTGCCGTCCGACCTGAGTGAGGACGAGGTGAAGGTCTGCGTGCGACTGGCCGAGGGCGCCGCGTTCGATCCAGCGGCCTTCCTCGACTGGGCCGCCGACAACCTTCCGCGCTATATGATTCCGCGCTACCTCGAGGTGCTCGACGATTTTCCGCGGACGCCGACCCAGCGGGTCGAGAAGTATCGCCTTCGGGAAACGGCGTTGTCGTCTACGACGTGGGATGCCGAAGCTGGCGGCTACATCGGCGGGTCGCGATGACCGCCTGGATTGTTCCCGCGGAGATCGGCTTTGAGAGCGACGACCGCGCGGCGATCGCGGCCTGTCAGGATGTCGCCGTCGCGTTCTGCGAATTGCTCGATGCCGGCGACGCCGACGCCGCATTCACCTTGCACACCGAGGACCTCGCCTTCTTCCCTCCCGGTGCCGAGGCGCCGCTCGGGCGAGACGCGGCGCGGGCGGCCGGCGAGCGGATGCTGCACGCCTACGAGGGGCGGCGCACACTCCACGTGGTGGGCAACTTTCTTGGCCGCGCGACGGGCGCCGACCGGATCGAGGCGCAGTACGTCGTGTCCGTGTACGAGCTGACGCAGAATGTCGACGGCAGCGCGGTCGAGCGCGACGTCCCGGCCATCTTCGCGTTTGCCCACGAACACGCCGTGTTCCGTCGCGGCGCTGCGGGCGCATGGCGCTACGCGGAGCAGCGGATGCTTCCGATCGCTCCTCGTGACCCGTTCGCCGGGGTGACGCGATGAGCTCTTACGCCGACACACTCAGTGACCCGCTCGCGCGCCCGGGGCGGCCCTCGGAGGGCCGCCGGGTGCTCGTCGCCGGTGGCGGGCTGAGCGGAGTCCACGGCGCGATCGGATTCGCCAGCGCCTTCACGCTGGCCCGCGACGGTGCGCGCATCGTGATCGCCGACCGCGATCTCGAGGCCGCCGAGCGCGCGCGAGAGCTGATCGTCGCGGAGGGCGCCGAGGCGCACGTCGTCATCGGCGACATCGCGAATGACGAGACGTGTGCGCAGCTGGTCACCGACGCCGAGGCGGCTTTCGGCGGCCTCGACAGCGTGATCACGACGATCGGCCGGGGTGACCTCGAAGGGATCCTCGACGTCGACCGTGCCGGCTGGGACTCGATGCTGGAGGTCAACCTCACGACCGCCTGGCAGCTGATTCGTCACGCCGGCCCGCGGCTCACGCGCGGCGGCAGCATCGTCACGACTTCGTCGGGCGCGGCGGGATCACGCGGCCCGGGCACTCCCTACAACGTGGCGAAGGCCGCGCTCGAGCAGCTGACGATCGGAGCGGCGGCGACGCTGGCGCCGCGCGGTGTGCGTGTCAATGCGGTACGGGTGGGAACGATCTGGTCGACGTTCGCATCGCGAGCGTTCGATGACACGCTGCGCCGAATGCGAGCAGAGCAGGTCGCCCTGCGGACGGAGGGGACGGTCTGGGACATCGCCCAGACGATTGCGTTTCTCGCCGGGGACAGGGCCCGCTGGGTCAGCGGGCAGGTGGTCGCCGTCGATGGCGGCGGCCCGACGCCGGCGCCGGCAGGACACACGGGGCAAGAAGAGGAGACATCATGACCGAACGCGTCGCGTTGGTGACCGGGTGCGGGAAGCCGGATGGGATGGGGCAGGCGATCGTTCGTCGCCTCGCCGCGCAGGGATACCGCGTCGTGGCGTCGGACGTCGCGCCGCAGGGGCTCGCGAACGACGCCCAGCGCGGCGACGCCCCTGCGGCAGGCTGGTCGGGCGTCGACTCGCTCGTCGAACAGGTCCGAGCGAGTGGAGGCACGGCGGATTCTGTCCTCGGGGACATCTCCGATGAGGCGGACGCGCACCGCATGGTGGCCGAGACGGTCGAGCGGTTCGGGCGTCTCGACGTCCTGGTCAATAACGCGGCCGCGCCGCAGGGCGACGACCGCGCTGACATCGAGGAGGTGCCGGTGTCGACGTTCGATCGGATCGTCGCGATCAACCTCCGCGGTACCTACCTGATGTGTCTGGCCGCTGTGCCCGTGATGCGGACGCAGCGCTATGGGCGGATCGTGAACGTCGCTTCGATGGCCGGCGTCGAGGCGATGCCGCTGGCGACGGCGTACTCCGCCTCGAAGGCGGGCGTCCTCGGTTTCACCCGCGCGCTCGCGATGGATGTCGGCGCGTGGAGCATCACGGCCAACGCCGTGTGCCCCGGGCTGGTGTGGACGAGCCGTGGCCGATTCGGCGTCTCCACACCAGAAGAGGAAGCGGCGGCGCGCACGCGTTTCGACGCCGGTATCGTGTCCGGTCGCGTCGGTGTCCCCGAAGACATCGCGGCAGCGGTGGCCTACCTCGCCGCCGACGAGAACGGGTACGTGACGGGCCAGGAGATCCACGTGAATGGCGGCGGCATCAGCGTCTTTCCTCGTCCGCGCCCCGAGGCGTAGAGCGACCGCGACTGACGGCTCAGGGCCCACACGATACCTGCGGACCCTGAACCGTCAGCGTCAATCGCCGATCGAGGCGGCACGGATGATGCCGCCGATCCCGAGCACGATGAGCGACGCTCCGAACAGAAGCCACAGCCACAGCGCGGCGAAGAGCGGCGAGGCGACGACCGCGACGCCGGCGACGACGCCCACGACCGCATAGAAGATCGTCCACCCCTTGTGTGCCTTGTCTCCGCGGGGGAGGACTGGATCCTTCAGCCGGAGTGAGAACAGGGCGACGATGCCGTCGATGATCCAGGCCGCTCCGATGAACGTCGTCACGATGACTGCGAGCAGCAGCGTCGTTGTGCCGAGGCTGCCGAACGCCAGCACACCGGCGGCGATGAAGACGAGCCCGAGCGCGACGAAACCTACCCGTGTCCAGCGGCCAGTCCCCTGCGAGAGCACGCCGTGCGCGAGATGCAGCAGTCCGCCGATGATGGCGTAGACCGCCACAAGGATCGCGACGATCATCGCCGACTTCACGGGCCAGATCAGCATCAGCGCACCGAAGATGAGCGAGACGATGCTGGTCGTCATGGTGATGGTCCGCAGGCTCTGCCGCTGACCGAATTCGGAGCGGATCTCGGTGGTCATGGCACCGAGCGTACTCCGTCAGTCGTCCGCGTGGTCGGCCCAGGCGTGGAGCGCGTCGCGCACGAAAGCGGCGCCCTGGGGCCCGCCGTAGTTCTTGCCGAACCGCGGATCCGCGATGTACATGTCGCCGAGTCCGCGCACGTAGCCGACGACCTGGGAGGGATCCTCCGCGGGGCTCCCCGGCATGCCGCGCAGCCAGGCGACGTGCCGCTCGGCGAGTTGCTGTACTTCCTCGGAATGCGAATCCGCGCCGGCGTTCGCCGCGCGCTGCCACGCGTCGTTGAGCTCGCGCACCTCGCGCTGGAAATCGGCCCGGTCCTCCTCGCTCAGCCCGCGCCACCAGCGGTCCGACCGCGCGTACGCGTCGGCGCCCCAGCGCTCGATGACCTCGTCTTTATACTTCGTGTGGTCGAACCCGTCGAACATGTTGGTTGTCATGGGGTCGTCTCCTTTCTCTAATCGTGCGACCGTCTCGGTGACCGCGGCGATCTGCCGCGTGATCCGGTCGCGTTCCGTGTCCAGCCACGTCAGGTGGGTGCGCAGCGCGACGGTTTCGTTGCCCTGCGCGTCGAGTGCCCGCCCGATCTCAGGCAGGCCGAGACCCAGCTCGCGCAGCAGCAGAATCCGCTGCAGACGCACGAGCTCGTCGGATCCGTATTGGCGGTAACCGTTCGCGGCGACGCGCGACGGGCGCAACAACCCGATCTGGTCGTAGTGCCGCAGGGTGCGGCTGGTCGTGCCCGTCAGCCGCGCGACCTGTTGGATCGACATTTCGTTCATGGCTTCCACGGTAGAAGTTGACGCAACGTCAAGGTCAAGGAGGGAAATCTGAGAGTATCCCGATTCGGAGTAGCCAAACGCGATACATCGTGTTTAACTCAAGATATATCTCGAGGGAAGGGTCGAGCATGACACATGAGAAATGGGTGATCCAGCCGGGAGAGACGCGCGTGATCGACATCGCGGACGTCACCCGTCTGAAGGCATCGCTCGTCGGCGGCCAGATTGATGTCGTCGGCCATGACGAGGATCACGTGCGCGTCGAGATCCACAGCATCGCCGTGAAGGAACTGCGCGTCGAGGTGACCGGATCTGAGTTGGAGGTCGACCACCCGCAGGTGCGCTGGGACAACTTCATCAAGGCCTTCGGGCACTTCGGATCCTCGGGCCCGCGCGCGGAGATCAGCGTGGCTGTGCCGCGGCACCTCGAGCTTTCGCTCGGCGTGGTGAGCGCGAGTGTGCTCGTCGCCGGTGTTGCCGGGGACGCGACGCTCAACACCGTCTCCGGAGACGTCCTCGTCGACGGGCTCAATGGAGACCTCAACACCCACGCGGTGTCCGGCGATATCCAGGTGCGCGGCCTCGTCGGAGACTTCGCCAGCGACATGGTCTCAGGCGACATCGCGGTCTCGGGTGAGGTGCGAGAAGCCGACGTCAACACCGTTTCGGGATCGATCTTCATCGACGCGGACGGCCCGTTGCAGGAGGCCAGCATCAATTCGGTGTCGGGATCCACGACGTTGCGCCTCGACGACGACTACGCCGCGAAGTACAACATCCACACCCTCAGTGGGCGCGTACAGCTCGACGGCGTGTCGCGGTCGAAGCACTACGAGGGGCACGCGGGGGCGCTCTCGGGAATGTTCGCCGATGTCCGTGCGAACTCCGTCGGCGGGGACATCACGGTGCTGCGCCGTGGCGGGGGCGTGCCGGTCAGCGAGACCGACACCGAGGTCGAGTGGCCGACCGGCGGCGAGCGCTGATGCCTCCCGTCTTCAGCCACGGCGACCTGCGCCTCTACCTGCTCAGTCTTCTCGACGAGAAGCCGCTGCACGGATACGGCATCATCCAGGCGCTCTCCGAGCGCACGGGCGGGACGTACACGCCGAGTGCCGGCACGATCTATCCGCGTCTCGCGAAGCTCGAGGAGGAGGGGCTCGTCACGAAGACGCGCGACGGGCGCACCACGATCTACGCGATCACCGAGGCCGGCCGCGCCGAAGTACGTGCCCGCGCGGATGACATCGACGGGATCCAGGACGGCCTCTCAGACTCGGTGCGGCTCATCGCCGACGGCGTGCGTCAGAACGTGCGCGAGGCGATGAAGAGCCTCCGCGCCGACCTCGCTGCGGCGGCATCGGGCGGGACCGCGGACGAGCCGCCGCACGAGGACCCGCGCCAGGCCGCGCGTGCCGAGCAGGCGCGTGCCGAGGCCGTGCTGGCGTCGTTCCGGGGATCCGTGCGCGCCGACCTGCGCACGCACGTCGCCCGGGGCGGGACCCTGGACCCCGCGGTTATCGATGCGCTGCAGGCCGACCTCGACGCCGCGACGGCACGTGTCCGGGAGGCCCTGCGCGGCTGACCCACGCGGATGGGTCGCCAGAGAATGCGGCGCCGCGCCGCGCGCGGCCGCATTCTCTGGCGACCCATCGCTCGCCGGGGCAGGAGCCCGCCGCGTGATCGCCGGATCTTTTGAGGTGCGCGTGGGAGAATGGGGCGCGACATGGCGCTCCTCTCCCGTTCCCCGCGTTGGTTGCGGGTGGCGGTGTGGGTATTCGCCTGTATCGCGTATCTCTCCGCGATCATGTCGCGCACCTCGCTCTCGGCCACGAGCGCCATCGCGAGCGACCGCTTCTCCCTGACGAGCGACGACCTCGCGGCGTTCGGAATTCTCCAGCTGCTCGTCTACGCCGCCGCGCAGATCCCCATCGGGATGCTCGTCGACCGCCTCGGCGGCCGGACCGTACTGCTCGGCGGCCTCGTGATCGTCGCGGTGAGCCAGGTGCTCATCGGCTACGGCGAGGGCTTCAGTGCCCTTCTCGTTGCGCGCGCCCTCGCCGGCTTGGGCGACGCGATGGTGTTCCCCTCGGCCGTGCGACTCACGGCGGTCGCGCTGCCGACGCGGTGGACGCCGCTCGGGATGCAGTCGATCGGCATCGTCGGAAACTTCGGCATGGTGATCACGGCGACGCCGCTCGTCATGCTCATCGACGTCACGAGCTGGCCGACCGGATATGCGGTGATGGCCGCATTCACGGGCGTCGTCGCGCTCGCCGCCGGGGCGGTGCTCGCGATGATGGGGCGGGATCCGTCGCGTACGGCGAGCGGCGAGAGCTTCGGATCCGTGATGCGAGGAACCGTGGCCGCGATGCGCGAACGCGGGTCGTGGCTCGCGTTCTCCGCGCACCTCATCACGGCCGCGCCGTTCACGGCGTTCGTCGTCACGTGGGGCCCGCTGTTCCTCGAGCACGGCGCCGGTTTCGACGCGGGGCAGATCGGCGTCTATCTGCTCTCGATCCCGCTCATCGGCATGGTCGCCGGACTGGTGATCGGCCGCGCCATCGTCGGGCGCCCGCGCGTGCGGACGGGGATCATCGTGGGCTTCGTGCTCCTGCAGCTCGTCACGTGGACCCTCGTGCTGACCTGGCCGACGCCGACCCCGATGTTCCCGCTCGTCCTGCTCGCGTTCGGTCTGAGCATCGGCGGTCCGGCCTCGCTCACCGCGTTCGAAATCTCGCGCGACTACGTCGCGGGGTCGCTGGCGGCGCGCGCGAACGGCGTCGTCAATACGGGCGGGTTCTCGGGCGCGCTCATCACGATCTGGCTCACCGGGGCGATGCTCACGGCGCAGGGTGCCGAGACGCCCGATGACTACTCGATGGAGCTGTTCCGCGTCGCGTACCTGCCGATGCTCGGGTTGCTCGTCGTGGGACTCGTCGTATTCATCCTGCTCTCACGACGCGTCGGGCCGACGCAACGTTGAGCGCCGTGGGACGATCCCACGGCGCTCAACGACGAAAACGGCTCAGACCCTCGCGGGTTCGTCGTCTTCGTCCTCGTCCTGATACATGTCGGCCCACCGGTCGACGTACTCGTTGTCGCTCGGACTCGTGAGCTCACGCTCAAGCGCCGCGTAGTCCACTGTGGGACTGAACGACTTCAACTCGCGAGCGAGCTTTGTGTGCTTCGCCTTCTGACGGCCACGCCCCATAGCGCGTCGACCCCCTTTTAACGTCGATCTGCTGGGTGATTCCTCGAACCCTATTCAGATACATGCTTCCATGGCACCCGGAAATGCCCCGGGAAAGAGTAGGATTCAGGATACCACGGGGCCTGATCGACGGGCTCCGCCGGCAGGAGGTGCGCATCAGATGTCCGACCCCCAGAATGCTGCAGAATCAGCCACGAACGCCCCGCACGGCGCGGTGATCGCGGCCATCACGCCGGAGCAGTCGGCGCGCGTCGTGACTGAGGCGGCGCGTTATGCCGAGCTTCACGGCGCGCCACTCGTGGTCGTCCACGTCGACGTCACGCGTTTCGTGACCTACGAGGATCCGGACGGCGCGCCGCACACCGCACCGATCGACATCAACGTCGATGCCGGTGTGGCGGAGCTCGCGGAGGTGCGTCAGCATGTGGCCGAGACGCTCCGCGGCTCGGATGTGGAGTGGTCGACAACGCAGCTCGTCGGCGACCCGGCTCTCGCCATCAAGCACTTCGCCAACAAGATCGACGCGCCCCTGATCGTGATCGGCACCCGGAACCGCGGCTTCGGCGAGTCTCTGCGCGAGTTCTTCACCGGATCCGTCGCGGCGCGACTGTCGCACCGTCAACACCGTCCGCTGCTGGTCGTGCCACTCAGCGAGGACGTTGACGACGACAAGCCGGTCTTCGGAGACGAGTAACCGCATCACCTTCCACGAATGCACCCAAAACGCGCGTTTTGGGTGCATTCGTGGAAGGTAGAGCGGCGTCTTCCTCCTCCCGGAGGAACCGCCTCTCATACCCTGGGATGATCTTCGCCGGTTCGAAGCGCATGCATAGTGACCGCGTGGAAGACTGGCACGCGGGCATACACCTCTGTATCGCGTCCGACTTTCCCGGAGAGACCCTGTGTCGAAACTCGCCGTCCTCAGCCTGAAGAACCGCGCGCTGATCGCCCTCATCACGATCTGTGCGGCGATCGTGGGCGGCGTCTCGCTGACGAATCTGAAGCAAGAGCTCATTCCGACGATGGAGCTCCCGGCGCTCATCGTGACGGCGAGCTACCCGGGCGCGTCTCCCGACGTGGTCGAGGAAGACGTCGCGACGCCGATCGAAGAGGCGATCCAGGCGGTCCCCGGCCTCGAGTCGACCACCGCCACGAGCTCGTCGAACATGGCATTCATCCAGGCCATGTTCGACTACGGCACCGACATGGCCACGAGCGAGCAGAAGATGCAGCAGGCGATCAGCCGCATCGACAGCCAGCTTCCCGACGCGGTGGATCCGCAGATCGTCGCGCTCTCGCTCGATGAGTTCCCGGTGATCCAGGTCGCGGCGTCGGGCTTCGAGGATCCCGCGACGGCGCAGGACGACCTCGAGAACATCGTGATCCCCGAGATCGAAGACATCGACGGGGTCGGATCCGCGACCGTGACGGGCGCCGCGAGCGAGCGGATCACGATCACCCCGGTTCCCGAAAATCTCCAGACGGCGGGCGTCACGCAGCAGGCGATCAGTGACGCGCTGCAGCAGAACGGCAACCTCTTCCCCGGCGGCGAGGTCACCGAAGACGGTGAGACCCTCACCGTGCAGACCGGCCTCAAGCTCACTTCGGTCGACGACATCCGGGCTCTGCCGCTCGTGTCGAACGCCGAGCCGCAGGTGGATCCCAACACGGGCGAGGTCACCACGCCCGAGACCTACACGATCGCCGACGTCGCAAACGTCGAACGCGAGGACGACCCCACCACCTCGATCTCTCGCGTCGACGGTCAAGACGCGATCTCGATCTCCGTCACGAAGCTTCCCGACGGCAACACCGTGGCCGTCTCCGAGGGTGTCATCGCCGCTCTCGACGAGGCGAACGAGCAGCTCTCCGACGTCGAGTTCACGGTCGTGTTCGACCAGGCGCCGTTCATCGTCGACTCGATCGAGACGCTCGCGGTCGAAGGCGTGCTCGGCCTCGTGTTCGCTGTGCTGGTGATCCTCGTGTTCCTGCTGTCGATCCGTTCGACGCTCGTGACGGCGATCTCGATTCCGACCAGCATCCTCATCTCGTTCGCGAGCATGCAGGCGTTCGGGTACTCGCTCAACATGCTGACGCTCGGCGCGCTGACGATCTCGATCGGGCGCGTCGTCGACGACTCCATCGTCGTCATCGAGAACATCAAGCGACATTACGTCGCGGGTGCCGACAAGGGTGACGCGATCCGCCTCGCTGTGCGCGAGGTCGCGGGCGCCATCACCGCATCGACCCTCACGACCGTCGTCGTGTTCCTGCCCATCGTGTTCGTGGGTGACATGGTTGGGGAGCTGTTCCGGCCGTTCGCCATGACGGTGACGATCGCGATGCTCGCCTCCCTGCTCGTCTCGCTCACGATCGTGCCGGTGCTCGCATATTGGTTCATGCGCCCGGGCAAGGCGCTCGTGACCGACAGCGGCGAGCCGATCGATCCTGAGCACCCCGATGCCCCGAAGACGCGTCTGCAGAAGGCGTACCAGCCGATCCTGTCGTGGACGCTGCGACACTCGTGGTCGACGCTCGCGCTCGCGGTCGTCGTCATGATCGGCACCGTCATGCTCGCGCCGATGATGAAGACGAACTTCCTCGGCGACACGGGACAGAACACTCTGACGGTGACGCAGGATCTGGGCGAGACGGCGAGCCTCGAGTCGAAGGATGAAGCGGCGCAGCGCGTCGAGGAGTCGCTCGGCGACGTCGACGGCGTCGACACGGTGCAGGTCACCATCGGCTCCGGCGGCATGATGAGCATGTTCGGCGGCGGTGACAATGCCACCTTCTCCGTGATGACCGACCCCGACGCCGATCAGGAGCAGATCAAGTCTGACGTCGAGGCGGCGCTCGCTGACCTCGACGACGCCGGGGACCTCATGGTGCAGTCCGCCGCGGGAATGGGCATGTCGACCGACATCTCCGTCGAGGTGGAGGGCGCGAGCGACGCCGACATCCGCGAGGCGACCGACGTGCTCATGGAGGAGCTGGATGGCCGGGACGGCCTCGGTGACATCACCAACAACCTCGAGGCCGCGATGCCGTTCATCGCCGTGGACGTCGATCGGGGCGCGGCCGCCGAGGCCGGCCTCAGCGAGGCGGCGATCGGATCCCTGGTGAACAGCACGATGCAGCCGTCCGAAGCCGGCACGGTCGAGATCGACGAGTCGTCGCTCACCGTCTACATCGCGAACGAGGATCCGCCCGCGACGATCTCCGAGCTGCGCGCGCTCGAGATCCCGACCGCGACGGGCGTGATCGAACTGCGCGATGTCGCCACGGTCGAGGAGAACACGAGCCCCGCGTCGATCACGACGGCAGGCGGGCTCCGCACCGCCACGATCACGGTTCCGCCGGCCACGGACGACCTCATGGCGGCGACGACCGCCGTGCAGGCCGCGCTCGATGACGCCGACCTGCCCGAGGGCACGCGCGCCACGCTCGGCGGTGTCTCGGAGGACCAGGCCTCGGCCTTCGAGCAGCTCGGTCTCGCGATGCTCGCAGCGATCCTCATCATCTACATCGTCATGGTCGCGACGTTCAAGTCGCTGCGTCAGCCGCTGCTGCTTCTCGTGTCCGTGCCGTTCGCCGCGACGGGCGCGATCCTCCTGCAGATCGTGACGGGCGTGCCGCTCGGCGTCGCGAGCCTTATCGGCGTGCTGATGCTCATCGGCATCGTGGTCACGAACGCGATCGTGCTCGTCGACCTGGTGAACCAGTATCGCGATCGACACCGCCTCAGCACGTACGAGGCGACCCTCGCGGGCAGCTCGATGCGACTGCGGCCGATTCTCATGACGGCGCTCGCCACGATCTTCGCGCTCACGCCGATGGCGCTCGGCATCACCGGTCACGGCGGGTTCATCTCGCAGCCGCTCGCGATCGTCGTGATCGGCGGTCTCGTCTCGTCGACGTTCATGACGCTCATCGTGCTCCCGACGCTCTACAACCTCGTCGAGGGCGCGAAGGAGCGGCGCGCCAAGCGCCGCGGCGACGGCGGATCCACTCCGAGCCCGGACGGCCCGGACCACGGCCCCGGAGCGACGGATGCGCGCGACGCCACTGACGACGAGCCGTCCGTGACCGCGGGGGTCGCATCCCCGTCCGGCACGCGGCCGGCCCGCACGGGATCCGCGAACGTCGTTGCCACGGGTGCGGAGCCGTCCGCGCACGACCGCCACGGTGGATCCGCCGTGGCGCGCGTCGTCCCGCACGAGCCCGCGCCGGCGACCGCAGGCCAAACGGTCGTCGACGTGCGACAGCCGGGTGCCCCGGAGGGATCCGCGCCGCTCGTGACCGTCACGGTGCAGCTTCCGGACGAGCGCGGCACCTCCGTCCCGACGGCCCCGCCGCTTCGCCGCCGTCGCGACTGAACGCGAGGGCAGCGCGCCGCAGCACAGGGGGGATTCGGACAGGCAAGGCGGTTTCCCAGGGCGTTTCGATACTCTGGAACGTCGGCTGAGGGATGCCACGTAGTGTGCGTGGGTGTTTATGTGTCCTGTCATGGCCGCATAACACCTACGGAAGGTGCGTGTATTACGCATGCCAAAAAGTAAGAAGCCCGCGGGCGGACGCCCCGTGAAGAACTTCGACCCTCGCTACGCCTCCAAGAGCGGCGGATCCCGTAAGCCGCGCTGGTCGCGCGACGATCGCGCACAGCGCGGAGGCTTCGATTCCCGCGGCTCGTCGTCGCACGAGCGCGACGATCGTCGCTTCGACCGCGACAGCTCGGGCGACCGCCCGTCGACTGGCGGCTACCGCGCGCGTGGCGGCGACGACCGTCGATTCGATGGCGCACGCGGCGGCGCAGGCCGCCAGGACGGCGCGCGTCGCTTCGACCGCGACGACCGTCCGCGCGATGACCGCGGCGGACGCCGATTCGACTCGGACAACCGCGGCCCGCGTCGTTTCGAGCGTGACGACCGTGCGCCGCGTCGTTTCGATCGTGACGACCGTGCGCCCCGCCGTTTTGATCGTGATGACCGCGGTCCGCGTCGTTTCGATCGTGACGACCGTGCGCCCCGCCGTTTTGATCGTGATGACCGCGGTCCGCGTCGTTTCGATCGTGATGACCGTGCGCCGCGTCGTTTCGATCGTGATGACCGTGCGCCGCGTCGTTTCGATCGTGATGACCGCGGCCCGCGTCGCTTCGATCGCGATGACCGCGCGCCCCGCCGGTTCGACGGCGACGCCCGCGAGGGACGCGCGGGCCGCGGTGCTCCGAACGACCGTGGCGGACGCTTCGACCGTGACGCCCGCGGACACAACCGCTTCGACCGCGGCGCGCAGGGTGGCGGACGCCGCTTCGACCGCGAGGGGCAGGGCGACCGTCGTCGCTTCGACCGCGATGCCCCGCACGGTGGCGGACGCTTCGATAACCGCGCGCCGTCCGCATCCGCTGACGTCGTCGCCGACACCGCGACGACCGAGGGGGCCCGTCCGCAGACCGCGGGTGAGCGTGCCTGGCAGGAGCGTCGCGACGCCCCGCAGCGCACGGCCCAGCAGGAGCAGCAGATCGACGTGGTGCACGAGCGTCTCACCGCGGAGGCCGTAGAGGCCGCCGAGGTCGAGGGACAGACGTTCGGCGACCTCGGTCTGGGCGACAACATCTGCCGTGCCCTCGCCGACCTCGGCGCGGCGAGCCCCTTCCCGATTCAGGCCGCCACGATCGGCCCGATCCTCGAGGGCAAGGACGTGCTCGGCCGCGGCCGCACCGGATCCGGCAAGACGATCGCCTTCGGTGCGCCGATGGTCGAGGCGCTCCTGCGCGGACGCGACGGCGGACGGCGCGCTTTCGGACGCGCACCGCAGGCGCTGATCGTCGCTCCGACGCGCGAACTCGCGCTGCAGATCGACCGCACCGTACAGCCGATCGCCCGCAGCGTGGGTCTGTTCACCACGCAGGTATACGGCGGCGTCCCGCAGGGCAAGCAGGTCGGCGCGCTCAAGAAGGGCGTCGACATCGTGATCGGCACGCCCGGCCGCATCGAGGACCTCCACGCCCAGGGCAAGCTCGACCTCAGCGAGGTCAAGATCGCCGTCCTCGACGAGGCCGACCACATGTGCGACCTCGGGTTCCTCGAGCCCGTGCAGCGCATCCTGCGCCTCACGAAGGAAGGCGGCCAGAAGCTGCTCTTCAGTGCGACGCTCGACCGCGAGGTCTCGGCGCTCGTCGACGAGTTCCTCAAGGACCCGCAGGTGTACGAGGTCGCGGGTGAAGACCAGGACTCGGGCACGATCGACCACCAGGTGCTCGTCGTCGACCAGCGCAGCAAGCGCGACGTCATCGAGCAGCTCGCCGACCGTGGCGGGCGCACGATCATCTTCAGCCGCACGCGCGCCTTCGCCGACCAGCTCGTCGAGCAGTTCGAAGATGCGGATATCCGCGCGATCGCCCTGCACGGCGACCTGAACCAGGCCAAGCGCACGCGCAACATCGAGCGTTTCTCGAAGGGACGCATCAGCGTGCTCGTCGCGACCGACGTGGCCGCACGAGGGATCCACGTCGACGACGTCGATCTCGTCGTGCAGGCCGACGCCCCGGACGAGTACAAGACGTACCTGCACCGCTCGGGCCGCACCGGGCGCGCCGGTCGCGAGGGCCGCGTCATCACGCTGATCCCGCGCAACCGCCGCCGCCGCATGAGCGACCTGCTCAAGCGCGCCGAGATCGACGCCCCGTTCCGCGACGTGACACCCGGCGACCCCCTCATCACCGAACTCGCCGGCTGACCCGGCGCCGCCAGAGGCCCGCTCGCGGCGTTGTCGGCGGTCAGCGCACGCTCGGTGCGCCTCCCTTCTCCGCCTTGCGAGCGAACCGCTGGCGACGCCGGGCGCGTGTCGTGAGCGTCACGAATCGAGGAGATCTCACGAAAAGAGGACGGATTCCGCGCGAATCGCCTCCCCTCGTGAGATCTCCTCATTTCGTGTCGCCAACGACCCCGCGCTCATGCGACACAATGGGGGAATGGCTCATACCCCCGTCGACCCGACCGGCAAGCAGATCCATCTCACCCGCGGTGACGTCACGGCGCACATCGCGCAGGTCGGCGCCGGGCTGCGCGGTCTCACCGTCGACGGCACGTCGATCGTCACGCCGTACCCCGAGCACAGCGCGACGCCGTTCGGATCCGGCACCGTTCTCGTGCCGTGGCCGAACCGGATCCGTGACGGCCGGTGGGAGCAGGTCGACCCGCACGGCCGGTCGTACAGCCAGCAGCTCGCGCTGAGCGAGCCCGACCTCCACAACGCGATCCACGGCCTGCTGCGGTACGCGCCGTACGCGATCGAGGAGGGCGACGGATCCGTGACCCTCACGGCGACCGTCGTGCCCCAGAAGGGCTACCCGTTCGCGCTCGTCACGCAGGTCGTCTACGAGCTCACTGACGACGGGATCCGCGTGACGCACCGCCTCACGAACGTCGGCGACGCCGCGGCCCCCGTGGGCGTCGGCGCGCATCCGTTCTTCCACATCGGTGACGCGGATCCGCGCGAGTTCGTGCTCACGCTCCCGGCGGCGACGACGTTCGAGGTCGACGACCGACTGCTGCCTCTCGCCGAGAAGCCCGTCGAGGGCGGCACCGACCTGCGCACGGGCGAGTTCCTCGGCGATGTTGACCTCGACACCGGCTTCGGCACGCTCGCGCGCGACGCCGAGGGGCGCGCGACGTCGACGCTCGAGGCGCCCGACGGACGCACTGTCGCCGTGTGGCAGGACGAGAGCTTCGGGTACCTGCAGGTGTTCACGACGGAGGCGTATCCCGGCCAGCCCCGCGCGGTCGCGATCGAGCCGATGTCCATCCCCACCGACGCTTTCAACTCCGGCCAGAGCCTGACGTGGCTTGAACCGGGCGACACCGCCGAGTTCGTCTGGGGTGTGTCTTATTCGGGCTGACGCCGGGATGAACGGGGACAATGAGGGCGTGACGACTTCGCACCACGCGTCCGCACGCCGCGCCGAACGGCGCCGGCGGATCGAGCGGCGCCGTCGCCGGGCGGTCGTCACTGTCACGTCGACGCTGTCGGCGTGCACCATGATCGTGGCGGGCGCGTTTGTCGTCGCGGGAGCGAGTGGATCCGATTCCGGTCCGCAGGCGCTCGGCAGCGGCGGCATCGAGACCCGACCGGTCACCGAGACCCCGTCCCCGACCCCCACGCCGACTGCCACCGCGACGCCCGATGCCGAAGACACGCAACAGCGCCCCTTCTGCTCGCAGGACGTGAAGGACGCGATCCAGTCGGACGACGCGGAAGCGGTGGTGCGTGCGGCGGGCGGCGGCGATGAGTTCCGCGAAGGAGTCCTCTCCGGCCGCGCCGATCGCTGCATCGCCCTGAATCATCCCGCGTGGGACTGGGTCGTCGTCAACAAGCAGCGCCCGATTGAGCCGCTCGACTACGAGCCGGAGCTGACGGCGCCGCAGACCTACAGCCCCATCGGCGCTCAGCTGGACCCCGCGGCCGCCGATGCACTCGATGCGCTCACGACCGCCGCGAGCGAGGCGGGCGTCGGCGACATCGGGCTCGAGAGCGGATACCGCTCGTACGCCGCGCAGGTCGAGGCGTATGAATCGCAGGTCGCGAGCCGCGGCAGCACCGAGGAGGCCGACCTCACGTCGGCACGCCCCGGATACAGCGAGCACCAGCTCGGGCTCGCGATCGACATCGTCGCGTGCGACGGCACGGTGTGCGGATCCATGTACGACTTCGGCGGGACGCCGCAGGGCGAGTGGGTGTCCGAGAACGCCTGGCGCCATGGGTGGATCGTCCGGTATGAGGCGCACGCCACCGAAACGACGGGGTACGAGGCCGAGCCGTGGCACCTGCGGTACGTCGGCGTCGAGATCGCGACGGCGTACAAGAACGGCGGGTACGACACGTACGAGGATTTCTGGGGCCTCGACGCGGCCGCCGAATACACCGACTGAGTCAGGCCACGAGCGGGCCGGCCACCATCGCGGCCGCGGTGAGGATCCACGCGCCGGCCACGAACGCCGTGTCCGCGAGATGCCACCGGGGTCGCCGGCGTTCCGTGCGCGTGGGGAAGGCGCCGAATGCTCGGGCGTCCATCGCGAGCGCGACGCGCTCCGCATGGCGGATCCCGCTCGCGAGCAGCGGGATCAGAAGCCGGGGGTACGCGAGCGGGCCGAGGGCGCGTGATCCCCGTAGACGGTGTGCGGCACGGATCACGCCGAACTCGTGTCGGAACCGCGGCACGAACCGCAGCGCGGCGAGGGCCGAGTATCCCACGCGGTAGGGGATCCGCAGATGCGCCGTGAGGGCACGCACGGTGTCGACGCCGTCGCTGGCCAGTCCGGGGATGAGCGCGAGCGCGAGGAGCGCGACGAGGCGCAGCGCGGTCGCGATCCCGTTATCGAATCCGGTCCACAGGCCGAACCCCGCGGCGAGAACGGCACCGATCGCGGGCAGCGTGCCGAGCAGCCATAGCACGAGGCGGCGGGAGGGAGGAACGCCCACGAGAAGCGTGATGTAGGCGAGGCCGACGAAGACGGCGGGCGTCATGATGTCACGCGTGAAGATGAGGGCGACGAGTCCGGGGAACACCGCCAGCAGGGTCGCGAGGGGGTCGCGGCGCTCCAGGAATCGCCGGCGTGCGGCACCCGCCGCACCGAGCGCTGTCGGTCGCGTGGGATCCTTCGGCAGTCCCTCGACGGGCGTGACGCGGCCGGCGTTCATCTCGATCACGTGGGTCGCGTGCGACGCGACGAGGCGCAGATCATGCGTCACGACGACGATCGTGGTGCCCTGCTCGTGCAGCTCCTCGAGCATTGTGAGGAGGCTCGCGGTGTGGGCGCGGTCCTGACCGTACAGCGGCTCGTCCAGCACGAGCATGCCGCCCGGTCGCATGCCGATCGTGACCGCGCCGAGCGAGAGGCGGCGTTTCTGCCCGCCCGAGAGACGGAACGGGTGACGGTCGGCGTGCGCGGTGAGGTCGAGCCGTGCCAGCATGCTCTCGACGCGCTCCGCCGCTTCGTGACGGGGGAGCCCGCGCACGCCGTGCGCCAGTTCCTCCCGCACGGTGTGCGCGACGAACTGGTGCTCGGGGTTCTGGAACACGAACCGCACGTCCGTCTCGCGCAGCACCGTGCCGCGCGGTGTGCGGAGCACGCCGGCGATCGCCTGCGCGAGCGTCGTCTTGCCGGCGCCGTTCGGTCCGACGATCGCGGTGACGGAGCCGCGCGGGATATCGACCGAGACACCGTGCAGCACCGTGTGCCCGCCGCGAGCGAGGGTGAGCGAGTGCGTGGTGAGGATCGGATCCGCGGGCTCGGCAGCGGGGCGCGGCACGTGGGCCGGAGCGAGGCCGACGCCGAGCTCTTCGAGCTCGTCGGCATGATCGCGCAGGAGCGTCTGCGGCGCATCGTCGAACGCCGGGTGCCCGGTGCGGTCGAGCACGACCATGCGCGTCGCGAGCGGAAGCGCAGCGTCGAGGGCGTGCTCGATCAGCAGCAGTGACGTCTCACCCGACGCGACGATCTGATCCAGTGCGTCGTAGACGCTTCGCGCGCCCTGCGGATCCAGGTTGGCGGTGGGCTCGTCGAGCACGATCAGCGGCGTCTGCATCGCGAGCGCGGCCGCGATCGCGAGCCGTTGGCGTCCTCCTCCGGACAGCGCGGCCGGATCCTCTTCGCGGCGTTCCCACAGCCCGACGATCCGGAGGGCGTCCGCCACGCGGTCGCGCACCTCGTCTTCGGGGACGCAGAGGTTCTCCGGGCCGAAGGCGACCTCGTCGTAGACGGATCCCGTCACGACCTGCACATCCGGATCCTGGAACACCATGCCGACGGTCCGGCTGAGCTGCGCGGGCGACGACGCGGCCGTGTCGGTGCCGGCGACCGTGACCCGGCCGGTGAGGTCGGCGTCGATCGCGTGCGGGACGAGGCCGTTCATCGTCATCGCCAACGTCGACTTGCCGGATCCGCTCGGCCCGGCCAGCAGCACGACTTCGCCGCGGCCGATCGCCAGCGTCACGCCTCGGAGTGCGGGATCCGCGCTGTCGGCGTACGTCACGGTGACGTCGTGCAGCGCGACGAGCGGATCCGTCACCGCCTGCCGGTCCGGGGTCCGATGCCCGCTCGGGCGAGGCCGCGGCCGACGGCGAGCCCGATCAGGGTCCAGGCGACCGGGCCGAGCAGGGAGAGTACGAGGTAGACGATCCGCGACCAGGCGGGCAGGGCGGCGAGATCGGCGATCGCCCAGATGACGGCGGCAATGGCGGCGCCGATCGCGAGGGCCGAGAGCAGGAAGCGCCACCAGCCCCAGGCGCGATAGCGGAAGGCGGCCGCGATGAGCTCCTGGATGCCACCGAACAGCAGAGCCGATCCGAGGAACTGGAACGCGTAGACGGGAGCCACGGCGATGCCGACCAGCGCGGCCATCCCGTGTGTGATGAGGGCGACCCACGGCGCACGGAACAGCTCCTGCGCGATGATGCCCGGCAGCACGTGCACCCCTAGGACGAACCCATAGAGGAAGGGGGTGGCGGCGAGGACTGGCACGGCGAGCCATCCCTCGATCCCGCCGATCAACCCGGTCGCGACGCCGATGGCTGCGCACACGAGCAGCACGCGCGTCGAGAGCACGGATGGTCGGGGCACGATACGAGCCTATTGCGTGCGTAACGGTTCGCTCTCGAAAGCCCTGAGATGCGCGGCGAGTTCCCATTCGCATGGATACTTGGAGTGTGGGCAGCGCATCCCCACACTCGAAGCCGGTCTCACCAGACCGGCTTTCGTGTTCTCCACAGGCGATCTGTCTGTCAGCGCTGGCTCGTAGGCTGGAGAGATGACCCAGCCGCCGTATGAGTTCGAGCCCGACGACGGCTGGATCCCGCCCGAGGAGCCGCCCGACGACGGATACGCCGACTACGAGGGGGGCGCGGTCGCGTGGGCGGATCCGTTCGTGTCGGAGCCGCCCGCGGGCTTCGCCGCGCAGCCCTCGGGTCACGCTCGCGCGCCTCAGCACGCGAGCGGCCTCGACGCGCTCCGCACGGTGTACGGATTCGAATCCTTCCGCGGCGACCAGGCCGAGGTCGTCGAGCACGTGGCATCGGGCGGCGACGCCGTCGTGCTCATGCCGACGGGTGGCGGCAAGAGCGTCTGCTATCAGGTCCCCGCGCTCGTGCGCGAGGGAACGGGGCTCGTCGTCTCGCCGCTCATCGCGCTCATGCACGACCAGGTCGAGGCGCTGCGCGCGAACGGCGTCGCGGCGGCTTACCTGAACTCGTCGCAGGATCCGTCGGAGCGTGCCGAGGTCGAGCGCGCGTACGTGCCCGGAGAGCTCGACCTCATCTACGTCGCGCCCGAGCGGCTCAGCAGCCCGCAGACGCGCGGCCTCCTCGCGCGGGGAGCCCTGAGCGTGATCGCGATCGACGAGGCGCACTGCGTGAGCCAGTGGGGCCACGACTTCCGCCCCGACTACCTGACGCTCGGCGACCTCGGCGAGGCGTTCCCCGGGGTCCCGCGCGTCGCGCTCACCGCCACGGCCACGCGCGAGACGCACCGCGAGATCACCGAGCGCCTGCACCTGGGGTCGGCCCGGCACTTCGTGGCGAGCTTCGACCGGCCGAACATCCAGTACCGCATCGAGGCGAAGACTGAGGCGCGGCGGCAGCTGCTGCAGTTCATCCGGTCGCAGCCCGACAGGTCCGCGGGCATCGTCTACGCCCTCAGTCGCAAGTCGGTCGAGCAGACCGCCTCCTTCCTCGCCGGTCAGGGCATCGACGCGATCCCGTACCACGCGGGGCTCCCGGCCGAGACGCGCACGGCGCACCAGGCGCGCTTCCTGCGCGAGGACGGCGTGGTCGTGGTCGCGACGATCGCGTTCGGCATGGGCATCGACAAGCCCGACGTGAGGTTCGTCGCGCACATCGACCTGCCGAAGTCGGTCGAGGGGTATTACCAGGAGACGGGGCGCGCGGGACGCGACGGCGAGCCGAGCGTCGCGTGGATGGCGTACGGCCTCGGCGATGTCGTGCAGCAGCGACGCCTGATCCAACAGGGTGACGGCGACCGCGCGCGTCAGCAGCGTCAGCAGCAGCACCTCGACGCGATGCTCGCGCTGTGCGAGACCGTCGAGTGTCGGCGTCAGAACCTGCTCGCATATTTCGGGCAGTCGTCGGATCCGTGTGGCAACTGCGATACGTGCCTCGAAGCGCCCAAGACGTGGGACGGGCTGGTCGCGGCGCAGAAGCTGATGTCGACGATCGTGCGGCTGCAGCGCGAACGCGGACAGTCGTTCGGCGCCGGTCATCTCATCGACATCCTGCGCGGCAAGGAGACCGAGCGGATGCGCCGGTTCCGGCACGACGAGTTGTCGACCTACGGTATCGGCGACGACCTGTCAGACCAGGACTGGCGCAGCGTCATTCGCCAGCTGCTCGCGCGCGGTCTGCTGGCACCGCAAGGGGAGTACAACACGCTCGCCGTGACACCGGAGTCGGCCGGCGTTCTGCGGGGGGAGACCCCGGTGCCGCTGCGCCACGACGTCATCGGACGCAAGAGTCGGCCCGCCTCGGCGAGGAAGACGACCGCCGCCGAGACGCTCGCACCCGAAGACCGGGACCTGTTCGAGAAGCTGCGCGAATGGCGCGCCGGCCAGGCACGTGAACAGGGCGTGCCGGCATACATCGTCTTCGGCGACGCGACGCTGCGGGCACTCGCGGAGCATCGCCCCGCGAGCCTCGACGCGCTGGATGCCATCAGCGGTATCGGGCAGAAAAAGCGCGACGCGTACGGAGAGCAGGTCCTCGAAGTGATCCGCACGGTATAGATACCCGCGGTATCCGACCATCGGAATACTGGACTCGGGGGCAATATATGTGCATGATGGTTCGAGACTGAGCGTTTCCTGCGTTTCGCTCCACGTTCGCTGGCAGCCCTCAGTCGCTGGGAGTGATCACTTCCTGTCATCCATGTGGACGTATCTGAGGGGATACCAATGCGTGCTGAAAAGCATCGGCAGCCCACGCGCGGCAACGCGCGCTGGCTGACGAAGAATAAGCGTGTGGTCGGGGGTGTCGCCACTACTGCAGCCGTCGTCGCCGCGTTCGTGGGTGCCGGCGCTGCCGCGACCGCCGCAGAGACCGATAATGCCGAAGCGGAAGGGCGGTTCCTGACGTTCGGCGGTTCGCTTGGCGACACCGTCAACTTCCTTGCTGAACTCGCTCCCGCTTACTCAGCGGAGCCGAGTGGCGATCCGGAGAACTCGCGTTCTCTGGACCTTGAGCTCTTGAGCGCTCTCGACATTCCGCTCGGCGATGGCCTGCAGCTGTTCGGCGAGAACCCGATTCTCGGGCTTGGTGCACTGGGTCAGTACTCGCGCACAGATGCCGGGTCGGCCTACGCGTCGTCCGGTTTGCTCGGCGAGGAAGGCGCGATTGCGCCAGCCGCGGGTAACGACCCCTCGGAGAACGCCTACCTGGACCTCACGCCGATTCTCGCTCAGGCGGGGCTCGACGTCCTTCTCGACAACGCGCGTCTCGAGCTCGGTGCGATCTCGGCCTCCGCCGCGCTCGATGCGGGCGGCGAGCCCGTCGGCGACTACCAGATCGCGGGCGGAACGCTGTTGCTGACGAGTCCTGTGGTGGAGGAACTCTCTGGCACTCTTGTCGAGGTACTCGATGAGGTTTCCGGACCCATCAACGACTTGACGGGCGAAGGTGGGGCGATCGACACCACTGTCGACCCACTTCTCGATGGCCTCACGTCGACGCTGAACACGCTTCTGCTGGGCGTCGGTAGCATCGACGACCTTGGTGTGACGGCGACGGTAGATGTGGATCTCGAGGCCGCGGTTCAGTCGGTTCTTTCCGAGCCGATCACCTCGAGCGACAGCGTCATCACGATCGACTTCAGCACGGGTGAAGTCAACGTCGACCTGGCGCGCCTGGTCGCCGATACACAGGGTGGCGATTACGACGGCACGCTGAACGGTCTCGACCCGAACACCGAGCTGCTGGACCCTGACCTCGTTCAGGCTACGCTCGACGGTGCCATTGGGTCGGTCTTCGACCAGATCCCGGCGCTGCTCGTCAACGCGGTGACTGACGCTCTCCACGCGGTAGACGTCAACATCGCGATCACCGGCGAGATCAATTCGCTTCTCGGCAACATCGGCATGGTTGACGTGCAGCTCGCAGGGACGCTCGGCGACTTCATCGGGGCCGAAGGCTCGTCGGAGCCCACCGTCGACACGTCGGGAACCTCGATTATCGGTCTCCCGGTCGGAGAGCTGCTCGAGCCGGTGCTCCAGACCGTGACCAACACGATCCTGCCGGCACTCGTCACGCCGCTGTCGAACGCGATCACGGACGAGGGCACGCTGGACACGATCTTCCGCCCAGTTGTCGAAGCAGCGAACCAGGTGCTTCAGCCGCTGTTCGGGATAGTGACGAACAACCTGCTCTCGCTGACGGCGAACGTGCAGGAGACCGGCGGGACCTTCACGCACGAGGACGCCGCGAACACGGAGGGCACGTTCACGGAGCGCGCACTGCAGCTCTCGCTGCTCCCGCAGTCGCCGATTCTCGAGCTGTCGCTCGGTTCTGCCACGGTTCGTGCCGGTGACGCTGTCGTCTACGAGACCTCGATCGATGTCACCCCCGGCTCGGTCGAGCAGGGTGAGTCCACCACGATCACGGGTTCGGGCTTCGAGCCCGGCGAGTCTGTGTCGGTGACGCTCGATGGTCAGGAGATCGGGCCCGTAACGGCGGACGCGGACGGCAACATCGAGCTGCCGTACACGACTGAGGCCGACGACGCCACGGGCACGTTCGACGTCATCGCGACTGGTGACGTGTCACAGACGCCGGCGGAAGGTTCGTTGGAGATCACCGAGGCGACTGCTGACCCGGATACCGACACGGACGCCGACAGTGCAACTGACCCGGACACGGCCGCTGACCCCGACTCCAGCTCGAACGTGGATGCGGATGCTGACCCGGACACGGCCGCTGACCCGGACTCGAGTTCGAACGTGGATGCTGCCGCTGACCCGGACGCTGACGCGAACGTGGATGCGGATGCTGACCCGGACACGGCCGCTGACCCGGACTCGAGTTCGAACGTGGATGCTGCCGCTGACCCGGACGCTGACGCGAACGTGGATGCGGATGCCGACCCCGAGGCTGACTCCAGCTCGGATGGCTCGGACACGACCGGTGACGTGAACGTGGACGCCGACAGCGCCGCCGATGGCGACGATGCCGACGAGAACACGAACGCTTCGTCTTCGGCTTCCGCTTCGGCGGACGCTGACGACAACAGCAACGCGTCGGCTCAGGCCGCTGCGCAGGCTGCTGCTCAGGCAGATGCTTCGACGTCGGCTTCGGCCGCTGCCGATGCTGACGCCACGGCTGCTGCTCAGTCCGCTGCGAACGAGGATGCGTCCAGTGACGCGTCGTCGGATGTCTCGTCTGAGGCGAACGCGTCGAGCCAGGCTGCTGCTCAGTCCGCAGCTCAGGCAGACGCCTCGTCGACGTCGAACGCCGACGCGACCTCCGCTGCTGACGCCAACGCGGCTGCTGCTTCAGCTGCTGCTTCGAACGCTGACTCCTCGACGGATGCCTCGGCTGCTGCCGCGGCGAACGCCGACGGTGACGCGGACGGCGCCAATGCTGACGAGAACACGAACGCCTCGTCTTCGGCTTCCGCTTCGGCGGACGCTGACGACAACAGCAACGCGTCGGCTCAGGCCGCTGCGCAGGCTGCTGCTCAGGCAGATGCTTCGACGTCGGCTTCGGCCGCTGCCGATGCTGACGCCACGGCTGCTGCTCAGTCCGCTGCGAACGAGGATGCGTCCAGCGACGCGTCGTCGGATGTCTCGTCTGAGGCGAACGCGTCGAGCCAGGCTGCTGCTCAGTCCGCAGCTCAGGCAGACGCCTCGTCGACGTCGAACGCCGACTCTTCGTCCGCCGCTGAGGGCAACGCGAGCGCCGCGTCGGCTGCAGCGTCCAACGCTGACTCGTCGTCTGATGCTTCGTCTGCTGCCGCGGCAAACGCCGACGCAGACGGCGACGCTGACGGTGCGCAGATCTCGATGGACCTCGAGAACGACCGCCTCCAGGTCGGCGAGGAGCAGGTGGCCCACGGCTACGGCTTCGAGCCTGGCGAGACGGTCACTGCGACGCAGTTCTCGGACCCGTACGCGATCGGCGAGCAGGTGGCCGACGACAACGGTGAGGTCACGTTCACGTGGAATGTGCCCGCCGGTACCGACGACGGCAACCACCTCGTTGAGCTCGCGGGCGAGACGTCGGGTTCGGTTGACCAGTCGTTCGAGGTCTACAGCGGTGGCGACCTGTCGCCGACCGGTGGCGACCTGGCGCTGACGCTCGGCGGAATCGCTGCGCTGATGATGCTGGCCGGTGCCGGAGTCTGGTTCGCCGTGAGGCGCCGGGCCGACGCCTGAGGTAGTGAGCGAGTCCCGGTGCTTCGGGAGGTCGTAACCGAACGAAGCACCGGGTCGCACCCCTAACCGCCTGTGGTCCGGTGATATTCTCGCCGGACCACAGGCGTTTCGTCGGCGATATCGCCATTCAAGGAGTCACTCGATGCCCCAGAGGAACACGCCCCGGCGTCGCCTCTCCATCCGAATCGTCATGTGCATTGTCGCGCTCGTGACCGCGTGGCACATCTTCGCGTCCTTCCTCTGGATCGCGCCGTGGGCACCGATCCG
The DNA here is from genome assembly GCF_014640975.1 of Microbacterium faecale. Lineage (NCBI taxonomy): Bacteria > Bacillati > Actinomycetota > Actinomycetes > Micrococcales > Microbacteriaceae > Microbacterium > Microbacterium faecale. The sequence goes on along the minus strand of NZ_BMHO01000001.1, from coordinate 54,743 downwards.
CGAGGTGGTCGGACAGGAGCGCCTCTCGAGCTACATGATCCCGATGTTCGGCCAGTCATGGAGCGTCTTCGCGCCCGAGCCGGTCAACGGCGACTACCGCTTCGAAGTGCGCGCGCTCGTCGACGGTGAAACGACCGATTGGGTCTCCGCCTCCGACACGGAGCTGTCGATGATCCGCTACAACCTCTTCACACCGCGCGCCGGCATCATCGCGATGGACGTCTCCAGTCAGCTACGCAGCGCATGGGGAGACCTCAACGACGAGCAGCAGGAAATCGCCGAACTCAACTACTTCAAGGACGCCTGGGAAGAGCGCATGGGAGACGCGATGTACGCCAGCGGCGACAACGACAGTGACGTCGCGCAGTACATCGAACAGGAGCACCGCGCCACCGCCTACGCCACGCAGGTCGCCTACGCCGTCTGGGGCGACGACGTCGAGCGCCTGCAGTACCGTGCCACCCGCCAGAACGTGATCCCGTTCCGTGACCGCCACGATCCCGAGGCTGAACGCCCCGGGATCCAGTACTCGCCGACCGGCTGGCGCGGTCTCGTCGTCAACGACGGGCAGTCGCAGGACGCGTTCACGGACGTATTCCGCTCGACACACGAACGGATCTCCGAATGAGCGAGCGTACCGGCGGCGCGAGGCCCGACGTGCGCGCCATCGGCGCGACCGCAGGCGCAATCGTCAGGCGCGCTCCGCGCGCGATCGGCCGACTGATCCGCCTGCTGATGGTCACGCTCGCGGGGGTCGTGCGCACCACCTGGCTGGCCGGCGAATCCTGGCTCCTCGACGAGAAGAAGTCGGTCTACGGCCTCGCCGTGACGCGCATCGTGCTGGGTCTGACCGGCATCGGTCTGCTGCTGTCGAACTTCTCGACGCGCCTGTACACCTTCGGCTCCGGATCCGCATGGAACGGCGAGGGATCCGAACCTGTCAGCGACTTCCCGCAGATGTGGCTGTTCAGCTGGTTCCACCGTGTCGCATACGACGACGTGCTGTTCACGACGCTGTATCTCGTGCTGCTCGCGCTCGCCGTGGCGTTCACCATCGGCTGGCGCTTCAAGATCGTCCTGCCGTTCTACTTCGTCCTGTGGATCAGCTTCATCGAGATGAACGACTCGGTCGGCGACCAGGGCGACAACATGTACCGCATCGTGCTGCTCCTGCTGTTCTTCGCGGATCCGGCAGCGCGACTGTCCGTCGACGCCCGCCGTCGCGCTCGCAAGGGCTTCCGCACGATTCTCCCGCGCGAGATCAGCAACCTCCTGCACAACCTCGCCCTCGTGGCGCTCGCCGCGCAGGTCATCTTCGTCTACGTCTCCGGCGGCCTCTACAAGGCGGCTGGCGATCCCTGGTCCGGCGGTTACGCGGTCTACAACCCGCTCATGACCGAACGGTTCGGCACCTGGCCGGTGCTGAGCGATCTGGCCACGGCCTGGGGCCCGGCCGTGACGATGATGAGCTGGGGGTCGATCATTCTCCAGATCGCCTTCCCGTTCATGCTGCTGCTGCGCCCCACGCGCATCCTCGCGCTGTTCGGCATCATGTCGTTCCACATCGGCATCGCCGTGCTGATGGGCCTGCCCTGGTTCTCGCTCGCGATGATCGGCATCGACTTCATCTTCATCCGCGACCGATCGTGGAAGCGCATGGGCGACCTCGTGACCCGTGCGTTCCGCAGCGACGCGGAACGGTGGACCGACGATCCGGACGCGCGGCTCGCGGACGCGAAGAAAGTCCGCGCGACGTCGGCGTGAGCGCGGCTGTGCGGATCCGACACCGACCGGCCGCCCGCGTGCCCGCGGTACTTGTGTGAGGAGCACAAAGAATCCGCGTCAGCGTGCACGATCTCGTACGTTCGAGCGTGAAGTCACCTCACCCCCAATGAGAGGAACGCCGTGGCCGACACAGCTGTTCGCCCTGAGAACACCACCGACGAGCACGCCGACGTCAGCCTCGACGTCGATACGCTGACGACCCACCTGCTCGGGAAATGGCGCGACATCCGTCTCGAAGCACGCGAGATGATCAAGGACGAGCGCTTCTGGCAGATCCCCGGACAGCACTACGAGGAGCACCGCGAGCGCGTCTTCGGACAGACGAAGCTGCTCGCCGAGCGGGGCGCGGGTGCCCGGGCGTTCCCGACCGAATACGGCGGCCTGGGCACGCAGGGCGGCAACCTCGCGGGCTTCGAAGAGCTCGTGCTCGCGGATCCGAGCCTGCAGATCAAGTCGGGCGTGCAGTGGGGGCTGTTCACGTCGGCGATCTACCAGCTCGGCACGAAGAAGCACTGGGACCGCTGGCTGCCCGACGCGATCAGCCTCGAGCTGCCCGGTGCCTTCGCGATGACCGAGACGGGCCACGGATCCGACGTGCAGTCGATCGCGACGACAGCCACCTACGATCCGGAGACCGAGGAGTTCGTGATCCACACGCCCTTCCGCGGGGCGTACAAGGACTACCTCGGCAACGCAGCGAAGCACGGCCGCGCCGCGACGGTGTTCGCGCAGCTCATCACGGGCGGCGTCAACTACGGCGTGCACTGCTTCTTCATGCCGATCCGCGACGAGGCGGGCGAGATGCTTCCCGGCATCCTCAGCGAAGACGACGGGCCCAAGGGCGGCCTCAACGGCGTCGACAACGGTCGGCTCGCGTTCGATCACGTCCGCGTCCCGCGTGAGAACCTGCTGAACCGCTACGGCGACGTCGCCGCCGACGGCACCTACACGAGCTCCATCGCGAGCCCCGGCCGCCGCTTCTTCACGATGCTCGGTGCGCTCGTGCAGGGTCGCGTGTCACTCGATGGCGCCGCCACGTGGGGCGCGGCTCTCGCGCTCGACATCGCGGTGACCTACGGCAATCAGCGCCGCCAGTTCGACGACGGCACAGGGCAGGAGACCGTCCTGCTCGACTACGGCAAGCACCGCCGTCGGCTCATCCCGCGCATCGCCACGGTCTACGCTCAGGCGTTCGCGCACGAAGAGCTGCTGCAGAAGTTCGACAGCGTCTTCAGCGGCGAGAGCGACACCGACGAGAACCGCCAGGATCTCGAGACGCTCGCGGCCGCGCTCAAGCCGCTGTCGACGTGGAACGCGCTCGACACGATCCAGGAGGCGCGCGAGGCGTGCGGCGGCCAGGGCTATCTGTCCGAGAACCGCCTCGTCGGACTGCATCAGGATCTCGATGTCTACGCCACATTCGAGGGCGACAACAACGTGCTGCTGCAGCTCGTCGGCAAGCGCCTGCTCGGCGACTTCGCACAGCAGTTCAAGGGCAAGGACTCCGCGGCGCTTGCCGCCTACGCGGCGAAGCAGGGCGCCTCGAAGTTCTTCCACGGCGCGGGCCTGCGCCGCCTCGGGCAGACGGTCGCCGATCTCGGATCCACCGCCCGCTCGGTTGAGTTCGGGCTGCGCGGCGACGACCAGCACCAGCTGCTCACCGACCGCGTGCAGCAGATGGTCGCCGACGTGGGCGCCCGCCTGAACCAGGCGCGCAAGCTGCCGCCGGCCGAGGCGCAGGCCGTCTTCAACGAGAATCAGGTAGACCTGCTCGACGCCGCGCGTGCGCACGGCGAGCTGCTGCAGTGGGAGGCCTTCACCGACGCGATCGACCAGATCGACCACGAGGGCACCCGCACCGTTATGACCTGGGTGCGCGATCTGTTCGGGCTTTCGCTCATCGAAGAGCACCTGTCGTGGCACATCATCGGCGGGCGCCTGTCGACGCAGCGTGCCGCCGCACTGACGCGCTACATTGACCGTCTCTGCACGCGTCTCCGGCCGCACGCGCAGGATCTCGTCGACGCTTTCGGGTTCGCCCCAGAACATGTGCGGGCACCGATCGCCTCGGGCGCCGAGCGCGAGCGGCAGGACGAGGCTCGCGCCTACTACGCCGACCTGCGTGCGAAGGGCGAGGAGCCCATTCCGGAGAAGAAGGCACGCGCGGCGTCATAACAGCGTCGTGCGCGGCCCGGCGGAGTAGAATGTGGCCGTGACCGACCGCGCAGAGATGCGCGCCATCTCCGAAGGGGTGGTGTTGCGATGAGAGGGCGGATGCCCGCCCGGCCGCCCGGCGCCGGGATGCATACCAACAGCGGAAACGTGCCCGCGATCCCCAACACGTCGGGCCTTCGCGTCGTGAGCACGACGTCTGATGCGGCGGGGGAGCCCCCGCCGATCACGCGCACGTCGATGTCCGCGATCGAGAATCACGCCCGCTCGCGACGCAACCGCGTCATGGTCGCGGTCGTCGTGGGCGTGGTGGTCCTCGTCATCGGCGCGGCCGTGGCCGCGGCCCTCTTCACGGGCGACGAGGCGAACGCGCTGGCGCTCGCGAGCACCCTTTAGCCCGCGGGCGCTGCGTGCGCGAGCACCTTGATGATGATGCCGCGCCGCCCGAGCTCCGCGATCGTCTGCGTCTCCTCGGTGGCATCGCGGCCGAACACGTGCGCGCTCGTCACGACGACGACGTCGCCGCGCTGAAGGCGGCCGAACAGGCGGTTCAGGCGCTCCTCCCACGTCTCGGAGACGTTGGGGGCCGGATGACGGAAGCCGTCGATGGGGACGCCGAAGTCGGTGAGCTGCTTGCGCTGCTCCACGATCGACGGCATGCCGTCCCTCGCGACGACGATGCCCACGAGCCGAGCATCGGCGGGGTGCGCGCGCCAGATCTGATCGCGCGTGCTGACCTCTTCGACATGCTCGCTCACACCGCCCATCCTAGCCAGTGATGGGCGGAACCTGGGATGGGGTCAGACGAGCCCGAGAGCCTTGAGCTTGCTGTCGACGTCGGCGTTCGACGGCTCGACGTGGTGGCTGCCATCCGGGTACACGACGACCGGGATGTTCATGCGGCCGGAGATGTCCTTGGCCACGTCGGCAGCCGACGGTTCTGCCTCGAGGTCGATGTACTGGTAGTCGATGCCGAGGCCATCGAGCTGCGCCTTGGTGCGGCGGCAGTCGCCGCACCACTCGGCGCCGAACATCGTGATCGTGTCATTTGCGACGGTCATGGTTCCAGGATAGGCGCGTGACGTCGCGGAGGCGCCGTGTGGAACGATGGACTGTCTGAGTCGCTGGAGGAGATGGGGGCCGCCGTGGGGGTGACCGTCGTGGTCCCGACGTTCAACGAGGCCGGCAACGTCGCCGAGCTCGTCTGCCGTATCGCGAGCGCCCTCCGGCACGAGGACGCCGAGATCCTCTTCGTCGACGACTCCACGGACGGCACCGCCGACGAGGTACGGCGCATCGCACCCACAGCAGGCCTGCCCGTGCGGGTGATCCATCGCGACCGCGCCGAGGGCGGCCTCGGCGGCGCCGTCGTCGAGGGCTTCCGCAACGCGCGCTACGCCACCTGCGTCGTCATGGACGGCGACCTGCAGCATCCCGCCGCCACGATTCCTCAGCTGCTCGCGCGGCTGCGGCGCGGCGACGTCGACCTCGTGGCCGCGTCGCGGTACGCCGAGTCGGCGAGCGCGTCGGGGCTTGCCGACTCGACCCGCCACCTCGTCTCTCGCGGATCCAACCTCGTCACGCGCGCGATGTTCCCGCGCCGACTGCGCGAGGTCACGGATCCGATGACGGGGTTCTTCGCGATCGACACGACCGCTCTCGACGTCGCTCGCTTGCGCCCGCGCGGCTTCAAGATCCTGCTCGAGATCATCGTGCGCACCTCGGTGCGGGTCGCCGAGATCCCGTTCGCCTTTGGAGAGCGTTTCGCGGACCGCTCGAAGGCCTCGGTTCAGCAGGGCATTCGGTTCTTTCATCAGCTGGCGCTGCTGCGGTTCGGGAAGATGAGCGGGTTCGCGGCCATCGGCGCGCTCGGCGCGGTCGCCAACGTCGCGATCGTCTGGGCGCTCGACGTACACATCAACTACCTCTGGGCCGCGATCATCGCGGCCGAGGTGACGATCATCGGCAATTTCCTGCTCATCGAACGGTTCGTCTTCCGCGCCGAGAAGCGCGAGGCGCGCGGCGTCTGGCACCGCTTCGCGTCGTCTTTCGTCTTCAATAATGTCGAGTCGGCGATACGGATCCCCGTGATGAGCCTCATGGTGACCGCGTGGGGCATGCCGAGCGCCCTCGCCACGGCGATCACGCTCGCTGTCGCCTTCCTGATCCGGTTCACGTTCCACTCGCTCGTCGTGTACCGCCCGCGCGCCTGATCCGGCGACGTTCCCAGCAGATTCAGAGGATCCTCGCGTCAGCCACTAGGGTGGGGACAGATTTCCAGCCTGTACGACGCGACGGGGAGCCGACGCGTCGTGGGGAACAGACACAGGAGATGAATCCGTGAGCTCACCGATCGCTAACGGCGACGAACCGACCGAGAACGGCGACACCGAGTCGCGTCGTGAGGCGGCGACGCCCGACGACCTCATTCCCGAGGTGTCGTACGACGACCTCAATGGGTCCAAGCCACCCACGCTTCAGAACCCGCTGAGCGGTGAAGAGATCCACCTCGACCCGGCGATGGCCAGCGTTCCCGTCGAGGTGTTCCCGGCGGAGAGGGACACGGACGACGAGATCACCGAGAAGCTGCGCCGCCAGGGCGTGAAGATCGGCAAGGGCCTTGTCGCGCCGCGCGTGTTCTGGCCGGCGTTCATCGTGATCTTGCTGGTCGCGGTGCTCTCGCTCGTCTTCCCCGACGCGATGGGCGGCGCGTTCAACAACGCGAATGCGTGGATCTCCGACACGCTCGGCTGGTACTACATGCTCATCATCAGCGCGTTCGTGGTGTTCGTCGTGGCGGTCGCGTTCTCGAAGCTCGGCACGATCAAGCTCGGGCGCGCGAACGACAAACCCGAGTTCGGGCTCTTCGCATGGTTCGCCATGCTGTTCTCGGCGGGCATGGGCATCGGCCTCATCTTCTATGGCGTCGGTGAGCCCGTCACATACGCCACGATCGGCGGCAACCCGAGCTGGGACGGGTCCGAGCAGGAGCTCGCCGGACTCGCGATGGCGCAGACGTTCGTCCACTGGGGTCTGCACCCCTGGGCGATCTACGCGGTCATCGGCCTCGCGCTCGCATACGCGATCCACCGACGCGGTCGCCCCGTCTCGATCCGCTGGGCGCTCGAGCCGATCTTCGGCAACCGCGTCAAGGGGTGGGTCGGCGATGTCATCGACATCATCGCGATCTTCGGCACGGTGTTCGGGATCGCGACGTCGCTCGGTCTGGGTGTATCGCAGATCGCCGCGGGCATGCAAGCGATCGGCGTCGTGGGCGGCGTCGACACGACGCTGCTGGTGGTCCTGATCGTCGTGATCACGCTGCTTGCCACGATCTCGGTCGTCAGCGGCCTCGGCGCGGGCATCAAGTGGCTGTCGAACATCAACCTGTCGCTTGCGGGCGTCCTGCTCATCTCCGTGCTGCTGCTCGGACCGACGCTGTTCCTCCTGCGCAACTTCGTGCAGTCGCTCGGCGTGTACCTCGCCGAGGTGATGCACATGAGCCTCGACGTCGGCGCTTACGCAGGCGCGGACACCCACGAGTGGCTCTCGGGCTGGACGCTGTTCTACTGGGGATGGTGGATCGCCTGGGCGCCGTTCGTCGGCGTCTTCATCGCCCGCATCTCGCGCGGCCGCACCGTACGCCAGTTCATCGCCGGCGTGCTGCTCGTGCCGACCGCCGTCGGCTTCCTCTGGTTCTCCGTGATGGGCGGAGCTGGCATCTTCCGCCAGATGTTCGGCGCCGGCGACCTGGTGCAGTCCGATGAAGACGGCGTGCCGTCCGTATCGCCGGAGGGATCGCTGTTCACGGTGCTGCAGGACCTGCCGCTCGGGCAGATCCTCTCCGTGCTCGCGGTCATCATCGTGGCGATCTTCTTCATCACGTCGTCCGACTCCGGATCGCTCGTGGTCGACATGCTCGCCTCCGGCGGCCACCCGAACCCGCCCGTCTGGTCGCGCCTCGTGTGGGCGCTTCTCGAGGGCGCCCTCGCGCTCGCCCTGCTCGTCGCCGGCGGATCCGAGGCGCTGTCCGCGTTGCAAGCCGGGTCGCTCATCACGGCGCTGCCGTTCAGCGTGGTCATGATCCTGATGGCCATCGCGCTCGTCAAGGCGCTCAGTTACGAGCTGAAGACCCTCGAGCATCGCGAGAGCGTCGAACGCCTCGAACGTGTCGCTGACTACTTCAGCGGTCGCATCTCCTCCAGCGGATACCTGCAGGAGTACGTCGACGACCGCATCGATTACCGCATCTCGCGAACGCGCGGTCTGCTGCGACGGCAATCGTCGCGCGGATCCGAGTAGCGGTGTGACGAGGGGCCCGCCAGGCTGCCTGGCGGGCCCCTCGTGCGGTGTATGCGCGGCCGCGGCGTCGTACGCTGGAGTCCGTGCTCCCCAAGATCCTGCTGTTCTACCGCTTCACGCCGATCGCCGACCCCGACGCGGTGCGGCTGTGGCAGCGCGACCTGTGCGAGCTGCTCGGGCTACGCGGGCGGATCATCATCTCGGAGCACGGCATCAACGCCACCGTTGGCGGCGAGATGGCCGCGATGAAGACCTACGTGCGCAAAACGAAGCAGTACGCGCCCTTTGCGGACATCGACTTCAAATGGTCCCCGGGATCCGGGTTCGACGACAGCGGCGGCAGCCTCGACTTCCCGCGCCTCTCGGTGAAGGTTCGCGACGAGATCGTCACGTTCGGTGCCCCGGAAGAACTGCAGGTCGACGGGGCGGGAGTGGTTGGCGGCGGCGCCCGACTGAAGCCGGGAGAGTTGCACAAGCTGGTGGCGGAACGTGGCGACGACGTCGTGTTCTTCGACGGCAGGAACGCGTTCGAAGCGGAGATCGGCCGCTTCCGGAACGCCGTCGTGCCGGACGTCGAGACCACGCGCGACTTCGTCGCGGAGCTCGACGCCGGGCGCTATGACCACCTCAAGGAGAAGCCCGTCGTGACGTACTGCACGGGCGGGATCCGCTGCGAGGTGCTCTCGAGCCTCATGCGTTCGCGCGGTTTCGGCGAGGTCTATCAACTCGACGGCGGGATCGTCCGGTACGGCGAGACGTTCGGCAACAACGGACTGTGGGAGGGATCCCTGTACGTGTTCGACGGGCGCGAGGCGACGACGTTCGGCCGAGGCGCCGCAGTGATTGGCCAGTGCGGTGCGTGCGGCGACGCCACCGATCGGCTCGTGAACTGCGACGATGCGTCCTGCCGCCGCCGCACCGTGCTGTGCGCCGGGTGCGGCGACCGAGCTGTCTGCTCCTCGCACGCCGTCGCGTAACAGTCCCTTCTCCCGCTGGTTCCGGTGCGCTCGTAGACTATGCTCGGGAGCGCTCCCACGCACGTCATGAATCGTTATCCGCAGGTGCTGGCCTTTCGGACGGTGACGCGCTTGTATGTCGTGTGACGGGTGATGCGTGCCCGATCATCCCAAGTCAGAGAGGACTCACAGCATGAGGACACAGAAGCTGCGACGCTACGGTGTCGGGATCGCCGGAGGGATCGCCATGACGCTCGCACTCGCGGGCTGTGCCGGTGACGACCTGGGCGGAGGCTCCACCGGCGGCGGGGGCGACACTGACGCCGACTGTGCCGCGTTCGAGCAGTACGGCACGTTCGAGGGCGACCGTGTCACGCTGTCGTCAACGATTTCCGACCAGGAGGGCGACCAGCTCGAGGAGTCGTGGGCAGACTTCGTCGCGTGCACGGGCATCACGATCGAGCACAACGGCACCAACGAGTTCGAGTCGCAGATCTTCGTGCAGGTCGAGGGCGGCAACGCGCCCGACCTCGCGATCTTCCCGCAGCCGGGTCTCATGCAGCGCATGAACGAGGGCGGACACCTCGTCCCGGCGGGCGACGACGTGCTCGCCGCGGCCGAGGAGAACTACACCGAGGACTGGCTGAGCTACGGCAACATCGATGGCACGCAGTTCGGTGTTCCGGTCATGGGATCGGTGAAGTCGTTCGTCTGGTACTCGCCGAGCGTGTTCGAGGAGAACGGTTACGAGATCCCCGAGACGTGGGACGAGATGATGGAGCTGACCGACCAGATCGTCGCCGACCACGGCAGCGACACGGTCAAGCCCTGGTGCTTCGGCATCGAGTCGGGCGGAGCGACCGGATGGCCCGCCACCGACTTCGTCGAGGACATGGTCCTCCGCGAGGCAGGCCCCGACGTCTACGACCAGTGGGTCGACCACGAGATTCCGTTCGACGACTCGCAGATCGTCGCGTCGCTCGACCGTGCGGGCGACATCCTCAAGAACGAGGACTACGTCAACGGCGGCATCGGCGACCCGCGCTCGATCGCGTCGACCCCGTGGGCCGACGCCGGTCTGCAGGTGCTGAACGACAACTGCTTCCTGTTCCGCGCGGCATCGTTCTTCGAGGCGCAGCTGCCCGAGGGCACGGATGTCAGCCCCGACGGCGACATCTTCGCCTTCTACCTGCCGGCCGACAGCGCGGACGAGCAGCCGCTGCTCGTCGCGGGCGACTATGTCGCCGCGTTCAACGACAACGAGGCGACGCAGGCCCTCCAGGCCTATCTCGCATCGTCCGAGTGGGCCAACTCCCGCGTCTCCATCGGCGGCGTCGTGAGCCCGAACCAGGGCGTCGACCCGGCGAACGCGTCCTCCGACGTGCTGCGCCTCACGCTCGAGCTCATGCAGGATGAAGACGCCATTGCGCGCTTCGACGGATCCGACCTGATGCCGTCCGAGGTGGGCGCTGGCACGTTCTGGTCGCAGATGACCGCATGGATCGACGGTCAGACGGAAAGCGACGCGGCGCTCGCCGCGATCGAATCCAGCTGGCCCGAGTGATCCCCTCGACGGGCCGGGGCGCCGAGGCGCCCCGGCCCGTCCTCGCCTGACGCGGAGGTGCCCTGTGGGCTTCTTTCTCTATTCCAAGAACGGCCAGTTGATCCTCGCGGTCCTGGCCTTCGTGGCGCTCCTCGCGGTGCTGTTGCTGATCGCGAAGTTCGCGGATCGCATCAAGGGGCGCAAGCAGACGCTCGTCATGGTCGCCGTCTTCGGCGGTCCGGCGCTGCTGCTACTGGTTCTCGGCCAGGTCTATCCCGCGATCCGCACGATGTGGATGTCGCTCATGGACCGACGCAGCGAGAACTTCGTCGGCCTGACCAACTACGCCTACCTCTTCGAGGACGGTCTTACCGCGCTCGCGAACACGATGCTGTGGGTCGTTCTCGTTCCGGCTGGCTCCACCATCATCGGTCTCGTCTACGCCGTTCTGATTGACAAGTCCCGGTTCGAGAAGGTGGCGAAGTCGCTGCTGTTCCTGCCGATGGCGATCTCGTTCGTCGGCGCGGGCATCATCTGGAAGTTCGTCTACGAATACCGCGGCTCCGCGCAGGAGCAGATCGGTCTGCTCAACGCGCTGATCACGAGCCTCGGTTTCGAGCCGGTGCGCTTCCTGCAGGACGCCCCGCTGAACACCGTCTTCCTCATCGTCGTGATGGTGTGGATCCAGGCCGGATTCGCGATGGTCGTGCTGTCCGCCGCGATCAAGGCGGTGCCGATCGACATCATCGAGGCCGCCCGCCTGGACGGCGCGAGTGCCTGGCAGCTGTTCACCCGGGTGACCGTTCCGAGCATCCGCCCCTCGCTTGTCGTGGTGCTCACGACGATCTGCATCGCGACGCTGAAGGTGTTCGACATCACGCTGACCATGACCGGCGCCGAGTTCAACACTCAGGTGCTCGCCAACGAGATGTACGACTGGTCGTTCACCTTCGGCAACAACGGCATCGGCTCCGCGATGGCCGTCGTGATCTTCCTGCTCGTTATCCCACTCGTCGTCTACAACGTGCGACAGATGAACAAGAACAAGGCGGTGCGCGGATGACCACGAAGGCTCTCACCTCTGTCAATCCGTCGAAGTCGACGGGCAGCGCGGCCGGATCCTTCAAGCGCCTCGTCGGCAACCGCATCGGCAGCGCATTCGCGCTCGTCATCGCGGTGCTCTGGACGGTTCCGACGTTCGGCCTGTTCCTGTCGTCGTTCCGCCCCGAGGCCGAGATCAAGGGCAGCGGGTGGTGGACGGTGTTCACGGATCCGCAGTTCACCCTCGACAACTACGCGCAGATCCTCGGAGGCGCCACGTCGACGAACCTCGCGGTGTACTTCCAGAACTCGGTCGTCATCGCGATCCCGGCGACGATCGCGCCGCTCATCCTCGCGATCATGGCGTCGTACGCGTTCTCGGTGCTGCAGTGGAAGGGGCGCGACATCGTCTTCGTGGCGGTGTTCACGCTCCAGATCGTGCCGCTGCAGATGGCCCTCATCCCGTTGCTGCGGGTGTTCTCGGGAACGGCGGTCGCCGATGTGTTCCCGTTCCTGTCACTGTGGGTCGCGCACACGATCTTCGGATTGCCGCTCGCGATCTTCCTGCTGCACAACTTCATGTCGGAGGTGCCGCGCGATCTCATTGAGGCCGCGCGCATCGACGGCGCGGGGCACGTGACGGTGTTCATGCGGGTGATGCTGCCGCTCATGCTGCCGGCGATCGCGAGCTACGCGATCTTCCAGTTCCTCTGGGTATGGAACGACCTCCTGGTGGGTCTGACCTTCTCCGGCGGATCCCGCACCGTGCAGCCGCTCACGGCGGCGCTCGCCGCGATGACCGGCGACCGCGGTCAGGACTGGCACCTGCTGACCGCGGGCGCGTTCATCTCGATCCTGCTGCCGCTCGTCGTGTTCTTCGCGCTGCAGCGCTTCTTCGTACGCGGCCTGCTCGCCGGATCCGTCAAGGGGTGACCTGGCCCTCCATTCCACGAATGCGCCGATCCCGACCGGGGTTCGGTGCATTCGTGGAGGGTGGGGGATCGCTCATGTTGGCCCGGGTAGATTCGAGGGCGTGAGTACGCCGACTGAACAGACGAGGATCACTCCGCGCGGGCTGTTCCGCACCTTCGCGACCGCCGAGATGATCACCTGGGCGGGGCTCATCACCGCGCTGATCCTCCGGGCGGTCGACGTCGGGAACTTCGTCCCGATCGCCGGCGGCGTGCACGGATTCGTGTTCCTCAGCTACTCGGTGACCACCATATTCGTGTGGGTCAACCAGAAGTGGCGTCCGGCCGTGGGCATCACCGGCCTGCTGCTCGCGATCGTGCCGTTCGCGACCGTGCCCTTCGACATCGCCATCGACCGCAGAGGTCTCCTCGCCGGCGGCTGGCGGCTCGCCCGCGGCGGCGACGAGCCGCGCGGTTTCATCGAGCACGTGCAGGCGTGGGTGCTCAGGCACCTGCTCGTCGCCATCATCGGCGTGGTCGTGCTCGTGGCGGCGGTGTTCGTCTTCCTGCTGTGGCTCGGCCCGCCGCCGATCCCGCGCGGCTGACCCCGCGCGGCGCGAGCGCGTCACTCGATGGCGAAGACCGTGAGCTCCACGGCGTCCGGGCGACGCACGCCGGTCGCCACGAACAGCGTGCGATTGACCCACTCCCACGGGCCTTCCGGCGCGCGCAGCCGCGGTGTGCCCCGGAAGTAGATGCGCGCGGGGTCGACCGGCTCGCCGACCATGAGGCGCTGGATGTCCTCGGCGGATCCGGCGCGGATCGCCTCGTTGATGACCTCGAGCCGCGTGCCGTCTTCCGTCTCGATCGGGTACCGCGCCTCGAGCTCCGTCACCCCGTCGGGACGGCGTGACTGGAAGTCGGCACCGCCCGGCAGTACGCGCCCGCTGATCTCGCCGATCGCTGTTCCCGACAGGATCGGGATGATGCGCCGCCACCCATCGGCGCCCTCGCCGAGGTCGATCGGCTCGTCGACCTCGATCGCGATGGTTGACACGTGGCGCAGCGTGGGGGCGGCAGGGGCAGCGGAATCGCGAGTCATGTTGGCATCGTATGCGTCATATGAACCGCCGTGATGGTGGAATTTGCGACATCGCATGGTGGACCTTCGTCCTTGACCCGTCGTCACGCGCGCTCCCAAGGTAGGGGTCAGGCCGGTGGCCCGAACCGGCTGATCATCGAGGAGGATGTGCCCGTGGCTGCTGTCACCCGGACCCCCGTGTCGCAACGTAAGCGTCGTAGCGACCTGGTCGCCGTCAACATCGGCAATGCGCTCGAGTGGTTCGACTGGAACATCTACGCGATCTTCGCGCCGTTCTTCGCCGCGCAGTTCTTCCGTGATGACGACCCCCTCGCCGGCCTGCTCGCGGCGTTCGCCGTCTTCGCCGTCGGCTTCCTCATGCGTCCGATCGGCGGATGGGTCTTCGGGCAGATCGCCGACGCGAAGGGGCGTCGTTACAGCCTCACGCTCGCGATCGCACTCGCGGCGGTCGGCAGCCTCATCATCGCCATCGCGCCGACGTTCGAGGTGGTGGGCGCGTTCGCGGCCGTCATCCTCGTCTTTGCCCGCCTCGTGCAGGGCCTGTCGCACGGTGGCGAGACCGGATCCGCCTTCACCTATCTCGCCGAGGTCGCGCCGGAGGGGCGCCGCGGTCTGTGGGCGAGCTCGCCCTGGATCGGCGTGGGGGTCGGCTCGATCGCGGCGACCGGTCTCGGCGCGCTGCTGACATACGTCCTCACGGACGAGCAGATGACGCAGTACGGCTGGCGCATCCCGTTCGGAATCGCGGCCGTGCTCGGGCTCTACGCTCTCTGGATCCGCGTCGGCATCACCGAGTCGGACAAGTTCACGGGACAGACGGAATCCACGCCGACCGTGCGCGAGACCTTCCGCCTGGTCGCGAAGCACCGCATGGCGATCCTACGCATCACGGGGCTGACGATCGGCGGCGTCACGGTGTTCTACACCTGGCTCATCTTCGCTCCGGGGTATGCGACCCGCACGTTCGGCATCGATCCCACGATCGCGCTCGTGATCGGCGTCATCGGCCAGGCGGTGCTCGTCGTCGCAGCCCCGTTGTTCGGCCGGTTCTCCGACAAGGTCGGTCGCCGCCCCGTGCTGCAGATCTTCAGCATCGGGTTCGCGGTGGCGGCATTCGGCCTCGACGCGATTCTCGGGCCGAACCCGTGGACGCTTCTCATCACGATGTGCGTCGCAGGCCTGCTCATCGGCGCAAATACGGGGCCACTCGGCGCAACCTTCGCCGAGCTCGTCCCCACGCGAGAGCGCGCGACGGTCATCGGCATCGGTTATGCCACCTCCGCGGCCATCTTCGGCGGGACCGCGCCGTACCTCAACACGTGGCTCGAGTCGCTCGGCATGCACTGGATCTACACCGCCTACCTCGTGGTGCTCTGCCTCATCAGCGCGGTCGTGATCCACGGCATGCGCGAGACGAACCGGGATCCGCTGCGCTGACGCGCAAGCGAGGCACTGGCGTGCGGCAGATTGCGCGGGGGAGGATCCGCGGCAACACTGGGCGGATGCCGGTGCCTCGCTTCTCCCTTCGTCAGCTCGCCTATTTCGCCGCGGCGGCGCGGGCCGGCAGCATCTCGGCGGCGGCGGATGACGAGCACGTCTCGCGCTCGGCGGTCGCCTCGGCGATCAACGAGCTCGAGGAGCTCTTCACCGTTCCGCTCGCGTCGCGCAGTCGCGGATCCGGTTTCACTCTCACCCCCACGGGCGAGCAGGTGTTCGAGCTGTCGCTGTCGCTGTTGCGCGAGGCGGACGACCTGCCGGGCCGCGCCACCGGCGCCGCGCTCACCGGATCGCTGACTGTCGGCGCGTTCCCCTCGCTCGTGCCGACAGTGTTCCCGTTCCTCTACGAGCTCTTGGCCGAGCAACACCCAGACTTGCGCCTCGAGGTCCGATCCTTGCCGCAGCCGGAACTGCTCTCGACGCTGCGGGCAGGCGAACTCGACCTCGCGGTGGCGTACAACGTGCACCTCGAGCACGACCTCGACAGCCGCCTGATGTACGACACCGTGATGCACGTGATCCTGCCGGCAGACCACCCGCTGGCAGAGCGCGACGTCGTGCCGGCGGCCGAGGTAGCGAAGGAACGGCTCGTCGTGATGTCGCATCTGCCGGGCCCCGACGACACCCTCGCGTACTTCGTCCGGCAGGGGCTCGCGCCGCAGGTGTGGGTGCGCACCGGGGACTTCGAGCTCATGCGCAGCCTGGTCGCGCGCGGGCTCGGCCTCGCGCTGTGCATCCAGGCACCCCAGACGGAGGTCAGCTACGAGGGACGCCGCCTGGTGCGCCGCCGCCTCGACCCCACACCGAACCTCGAGCGGCTCTCGGTGGTCTGGCCGCGGTCGCGGAGGCGCTCGCGTGCGGCGGCCTACGTCGCCGGACTGCTGGAGGAGTATGGCCCGGCTCTCGCTCCCCGCACCTGAGCCCGCGCTCCACCTTCCACAGATGCATCCAAAATCGCGCATTTGGGTGCATTTGTGGAAGTTGAGCGGCGTCCGGTGCGCTTCCGTCGGTCGCTCACGAGTTGCGGCGGATCCGTCGGAAGCGAACCCGATACGCTGAGACGCGAACGCTCATCCGTGGGGCGGAAAGGGGGATGCGTGTTCGGATCCTGCTGGGCGGTGAGAGCCGCGTGACGCTGCGTCGCCGCGGCCTGTGGATCGGGCTGGGCGTGGTCGCGCTGTTCGCGGTCGTGCTCCTCGCGGTGGTGTTCGTCGTGGGCCGAATGATGGCTGCAGACGGGCAGCGCATCTCGCTTCGCGATGACGTCCTGGAGATCGAACTCCGGGTGCCGGACGGCCTCGGCATCACCACCGTGCATACCGCCGCCGCGGAAAGCGAGTGCTCCACGATCTCCTACGGATTCGAACGGAAGCTGACGGTCGAGTCCATCGGAGCGGCCTGCGAGCTCTCGGACCCGACGCGCATCTTCAACGGACACCACGGCGACTATCGGTCGATCGACGATGTCGCGGATCCGCGGGACATCGACGAGGTCGATACCCCGATCGGGGCCGCCGTTGTGTTCACGCAAACCTATTCTGAGTGCACGAACTACTGTCGTGACTGGGACGAGCCTGTTGCGATCGTGGCGCTCGACGATCCGGTTAGCGAGGCGCACGGATCCGTCGTCCTGCGCGGTGACAGGGCTGAGATTTCGCGGGACGAACTGGTGGAGATCCTAGAATCGCTGCGGCCGCTGGACGGTTTCGTGTGACGACGAGCGGTCCCGTGTTGCTCGCGCAGAGCGTCCGGCTCCTCGAGACGCACGGGTGCGTGCGGCTTGCCGGCGCATACTCGGGTGCCAGTGCGCGGTGGGCGAAGCGGCGCCGAGCGATCATTCCGGTGTCCCTCGCCGTGGGGGCCGTCGGCCTGCTGTTGATCATCGCGGGAATCCTCTTGGCGCGCTCCGGGGCATGGATCCTGCTCGTTCCGCTCGGGGGCTTCCTATGCTTCGTGGGCGTTCTCAACGCGGGTGTGCTCGCGCTGCACGTCCACGCCTACCGCGGCCGACTGGAGGCCGAATTGGGTCCCGTCGTGATCGACGCGCGCGGGATCGTCGCACGAGGCGTCGGACCGATCCCGTGGGGTCATCTCGGCGCGCCCGAATGGCGTCGCGTGTGGACGAGGATGGACATCGGCGGCATCTGCACGGTCATGCCGCTCACCCCGGAGGGTTTCGCGCGCGTGAATGAGCAGCCGTCCTGGTGGCGGACGCGGATCGGTCCCCAGCCGTACTTGGCGTTCAACATCCCCTACTTGCTGCTGCCGGGTGTGGCCGGCCTCAGCGAGGAGGAGGGGCTGCAGCTGTTCGCCGCCGCCCACCGGCGCTTCGCACGGTAACGCAGCGTCGGCCCGCGCAACGTGTCGCGAATGCACCGAAGACCGCGCGTTCGGATGCATTTGTAGCATGTTGGCATGCGGGCCAGGCATCGTGTTCAGCCACCGTGGCGCTTAGTGGCGCACGATCAGCTCGCCGGCAGGATGTCCGCGTGCAGGAAAAGCGCGCTGAACTCGTCGCCATTGCGGAGCTCGTACACTTCTCGTTCCTCGACGAGCATGATCAGGTCGCCTGTCACGGGCGTGCCGTTCTCCAGCATCGTGGTGAGCTCGACGTCATCCGGCATGTTCCCGTTGAGGGAGAATCCGACGCGAGTGCCGTTCCCCTCGGCGCCGAGCCGCTCCTCGTCATGGGGCTCTTGCAGGGCCAGCCGCTCGCGCATCCGGCGGTAGGGTTGAGCCTCGTACTCCGGGACATTGCTCGCCTCGATCGTGACCTCGAAGGCAACGGGGAACCAGTCCTCCTCGGCACCGGCGGGATAGGCATCCTCGGGAACCTCCACGCGTCGTGGCTGCTCGACGGTGTACGTGTAATCACCGCTCATCGTCCTCACCGTGACCTCCTCGCCGAAGCCCACGATGTCATCTTGATCGATGCTGATCTCGTCGATGGACTCGACCGGGGGAAGGTCGACCTGACCGGCGGCGTCGGTGTCAGCGGGATCGGCCTCGGCGATCTCGGTCGCTTCGACAGCGATGGCGATGTCCGAAATGCCCTCCAATCCGTGGTGGGTGAGGAGGTACGGGCCCTCACGTGCCTCGTCCGTCACCCCGAACGTGAGGGTTGCCTCGCGTGTGTCTCCGGTCGAGACCTCGGCACGGAGGTCCGGCCCCGCGAGGGTGTCGAAGAACCACGTGTCGTTGCTGCCTGCGCTCCCTCCCGGGCCGCCCTCCAGCAAATCGTCGACATGGAGGATGGAGAAGTCGAAGAAGTCATCGAGGGCCAACGGCTCGCTGATCTTCCCGTCTTTCAGGGCGGTGACTGTCGCGTCGACGCTGAAGAACCACTCGCCGCCCTCGAGGAGGTCATAGTCATCGACCATCTCCTGCGGAGGGTTCAAGATACGCGGATTGTCCAGGATCATCTCGTGCTCGCCGAAGCTCGACTCGAGCGACACCGGCTCACCGAGGCCCGTGACCACGTCGTATTCGGCGAGGGCGTCCTGGACCTCTGGTGCGTACCCCGAGAGGTCGGGCGAGCCGTCTTCCGGCTGATTCGAGGCTTGTGCCGGCTCCTCCGCGCTGGGCTGGTCAGCGGATTCGGAACAACCGGCGCTGAGGAGGACAATGGTGGTTAAGCTGGCCAGAATGGCGCCACGTCGCATCGTGCGAGCTCCTATCGGTGGGATCATGTGCGGTGGTCCGCGCGCGGCGCACCTGCCTCGGCGCGGCGAGACGGCGAGGAGGATGCCGCGTTGCGGCATCCTCAAGCTTCTAAAACTCGTCCTGTCGCACGACGATGGTGTGTCCGTCGTGCCCGACGTCGAATCGGAAGAAGGAGGAACCGGTGCCGTCCTCCTCGCTGATCTCGTACACCACCGGCCCGTGGCTGGTGCCGTCGTCCTCGTTGTCCAGGACGACATCGAGATCATCGTTGGCGGTGCGGATGAGATCACCGTCCGCGTTCCGCAGATTCTTCATCACGTACGGCGGTGCGATGAAATAGTCGCCGCTCAGGGCCTTCGCTTCGAGTTCTGCGACGAGGAAACACCCCTCCTCGGCCGCGTGGTCGTTGAACTCGTCGACTTTGGTCACCGAGTGCACCGTGAACTCGAAGTGGTGGTTCTGAATCCCGTCGTGATAGTCGACGGTGATGGTTTCGCCCAGATCGACGACGGTCTCGTCACCGCGTTGGTCGATCCGCTCCCGGAACTCCGCCACGTCCTCGTCGGTCTCGTTAGTGTCGCCCGTGTAGGGATCGGCGCACGCCATGTCCCCCGCGACGGGTTCTTCCGCATCGTCCGTTCGCGAGCCGTCGGGCTCCTCGACATCGGGCGATACGGTCGCCGGTTGTGAAGGACCGGACGTTGGTTCGTTCGCGCCGCCGGGTTCGCCGTCTGATGCAGAGGAGCACGCGGCGAGACCTAGGACCAGCGCGGCGCTCGCGAGCATACTTGCGCCGTGACGCATCTCTCTCCTCGATGCACCGGACCCGGAGCCGTGGTGAGGTCGTAGGGCGCTTACTCGGCCGTCGACCGGGTCGGGAATGCTGTTGTGATCTGGCAGGTGGTGGCTGAGCCAGCGACGACCATAGCGATATATGCCGCTCGGGCACAAATCAGTGGGCTTGCTGCCGCGGTCAGTCGGCGATACCCCGAGCCTGCCACTCGCCGAAGTTGATACCTGAAGCCTCATCGATCCACGAAGTGCGTCCGTTCGCCGAACGTCCGGCTACAACTGCTGCGGCGGCGGACGAAGACGTGAACACCACGTCCTGGGTGAACCGAGCCCGTCCACCTTCGATCGCTTGCAGCGAGCCGTCAGCGAGGAGACTTGCATGTAGTTGATGCCGATGCGCGCGGTGGGAATCGTGGCTCGAAGTCGACGCATGGTGCTCTCGTTGCAGTGCTGTAGTTTCCGAACTACAGCAGGGGGATAGCCCCCGGCGCAGTGCACGCAAGTGCGACGGCCGGGGTTCATTTTTCTCTAAGCGGTTCCGGTCTTCGTGAACGGTGGGTTGCCCCCACTATTGCGCGTGAAGGCGCCACCTGAAAGCGTCCCTTCTGCTTCGGCAGGAGGGACGCTTTCGTTATGTTTGGCTTCAGCGTTGCTGACCTTCGTGCGCAGCGCGCTCCCGGTCGGCGCGAAGCGCGCTCTTGACAGCGGAGAAGATGACGATCCAGACGATCAGCACCTGAAGGGCAAGCAATCCGACTCCGACGAGAAGCCAGGGGAGGTCAAGTCCCGTGGGGTGGTGTAACGCTCGGGTGATCGATCGAGCTGGGGTTGGTCAAGCGGACAGGGCAAGGTCGGGGTCTTCGGTGTCGATCTCCTCTCCGGTGTCGGGGACGAGGCTCAGACGGCAGCGATTCAGGAGCTCGAGCCCGAGGTAGCGTCGTCTTTCAGCCCACTCATCGGTCTGCTCGGCCAGGACCGCGCCGACGAGGCGGACGATGGCGTCCCGGTTCGGAAAGATGCCGACGCTGTCGGTCCGGCGACGGATCTCCCTGTTGAGACGCTCGTTGGGATTATTCGACCAGATCTGCGACCAGACGTCTTTCGGGAAGCCTGTGAACGCGAGGACGTCCGCGCGGGTGGCGTCGAGATGGTCGAATACGTCGGGGAGCTTCTCGGCGACGTAGTCGAGGAGACGGTCGAACTGCGCGTCGACGGCGGCCTTGTCGGGCTGATCGTAGACGGAGTGCAGCATTGCTTTGACCGCGGGCCAGAGGCTCTTCGGTGTGACAGACATGAGGTTCGCCGCGTAGTGGGTGCGGCAACGCTGCCAGACCGCGCCGGGCAGGTTCGCAGCGACTGCCTCGACGAGCCCGGCGTGCGCGTCGCTGGTGACGAGACGAACACCGGTCAGGCCGCGCGCGACGAGATCGGCGAAGAACTGGTTCCAGGCAGGACCGGTCTGCCTGGTCGCAACGCGCAGTCCGAGGACTTCGCGCCTGCCGTCGGCGTTGACGCTGGTGGCGACGAGGACGACCGTGTTCACCACGCGCCCGCCCTCGCGAACCTTCATCGTCAACGCGTCGGCAGCGACGAACGTGAACGGGCCAGCGTCATCGAGACGCCGGTTGCGGAACTGATCGACATGTTCGTCGAGATCGGCAGCCATCCGGGAGACCTGCGACTTCGAGAGGGCATGGATGCCGAGAGTCTTCACAAGCTTGTCCATGCGCCTGGTGGAGACTCCGGCGAGGTGGCACTCGGCGACGACCGTGATCAGTGCCGTCTCGGCGCGTTTGCGGCGTTCGAGAAGCCATTCCGGGAAATACGAGCCTTGCCGGAGCTTCGGGACGGCGACATCGACCGTGCCGACACGAGTGTCGAGATCACGGTGGCGGTAGCCGTTGCGCTGGGTGGCCCGGTCAGGAGAGGGCTGTCCGTACTCGGCTCCTGCGACCGCGTCGGCTTCGGCAGACAGGAGCGAATTGATGATCGTCTGCAGCAGCTGCCGCATCAGATCGGGTGACGCGTCGCCGAGCGCTTCACGCAGGACGGTGGCAGAGTCGACAATGTCAGGAGCGGTCATCGTGTGTCTTCCGTTCGAGAGGCTGTAGGAGGTTTCCTCGAAGGATCACACGGTGACCGCGTCTACGTCAGAGACGAGGCAGACCACCGCGCGTTACACCACTATGCGGGACTCCACTGCCACCGGCTGGTCGGGTCGATGGGTCGTGTCGGCGCTGCTGGCGACAACGCGGCGGTGGAGAGCTTCTTCTCGTTGTTGCAGAAGAACGTCCTCGATCGTCGTCGCTGGGCCACGCGAGATCAGCTGCGGATCGCGATCGTGCGGTGGATCGAGCGGACGTATCACCGGCGTCGTCGACAGGACGGACTGGGGAAGTTGACCCCGGTCGAGTACGAGGCCATCATGAACCCGCCCATGGCCCTCGCGGCCTAAACATCAACTGTCACCTGTTCGTGCATCAGACCCGGTGCTGCGGCGCTCGCAGCAAACCTCGGGCCTTCGGCCCGCGACATCACGATAGAGGTCGACGGAACGCTACGCCAGACGACGCTTCCGGCCGGCGGCTGGGTCAGCCTGTAACCTCACCCGCCATCCGGGGCGAGCAGGAGTTCGATCGCGACGTAGGAATGCCTCGGGATCTCAACCGCCAGCCCGCGCTCGTTCATTGTGAGCGGGAAGTCCTTCGGAGCCACCTCCGTCGGCGCGAGCGGGGTGTTGTGAGATTGTGGCTTGTCTGCGGTGAGGATGCGAGCTCGAACGTCCTGAACCTCGCGTCCACGCAGGTCGAATTGAACTGATTGAGTCGCCTCTACGTCGAGATTCGATACGGAGATGAGAGCCCGGTTGTCGCGCGTGGATGCCGATGCGGAGAGTACTGGAAGATCCATTCCGTCCACGGACCGGCAGGGTATGTCACCTACGAAGTTCACAGCGAGAGACTCGGCATCGTGATGGCCCGTGTTCATCTCGAAGACGTGGTAGGTGGGGGTCAGGACGAGAGATTCGGTCTCGGGATCTGTGAGGATCATGGCCTGGAGGACATTCAGCGTCTGCGCGATGTTCGCCATCACGAGCCGATCCGCGTGGCGGTGGAAAGCGTCGAAGTGCACGGACGCAACGAGAGCATCGCGCATGGTGTTCTGTTGGTAGAGGAAGCCGGGGTTTGTTCCGGGCTCAACATCGAACCACGTTCCCCATTCATCGAGCACGAGACCGATCGTCTTGCGTGGATCGTAGTGGTCCATGACCGTCGCATGCCGGCCGATGATCTCATCCACGCGTCGCGCCTGGATCATCGTCCGGTAGTACTGAGCATCGTCGAAGACGGTCGCCAGTCCCCGTTCTTGCCAGGAAAGCGGGATCGTGTAGTAGTGAAATGAGATCGCTTCGAAGAGTCGCTGCGGGTCCGGTCCGCATCCGAGGCACGTCAGCGACTTCATGAGGGCCTCGGTCCACGAGTAATCGTCGTCACGAGCACCGGCTGCGATGCGGTACAGCTTGTTGCCGCCGTGATTGCGGAGATACGTCGAATATTGACGAGCGAGATCCGCGTAGGCTTCGGCGCGCATGTTGCCGCCGCAACCCCACGGTTCGTTGCCGATTCCCCAGAACGGTACATGCCATGGCTCATCCTGCCCGTGCGATCGACGCAATGAAGACATCGGCGAGTCGTCACCACGAGTGAGGTACTCGACCCACTCGCTCATCTCACGCACGGTGCCGGATCCGACGTTGCCGTTGACATACGCATCCGCGCCGAGGAGTTGGCAAAGGTCCATGAACTCGTGGGTGCCGAAATGGTTGTTCTCCACCACGTCGCCCCAGTGGCTGTTCACCATCCGCGGCCGCGATTCGCGCGGCCCGACACCGTCCCGCCAATGGTAGTCGTCCGCAAAGCATCCGCCTGGCCAGCGAAGGTTGGGGACACGAATCGCGCGCAGCGCCTCGACGACGTCGAGGCGGATGCCGCGCTCGTTCGGGATGTCCGAGTCCTCCCCAACCCAGAACCCACCATAGATACATCGGCCCAGGTGCTCCGCGAAATGCCCATACAGGTGGCGGCTGATTCGCGGCCCTTTCACATCCAAGTCGATCACGGCACGAAGCATCCGGTCACTCATCCGATCCACCTTCACTCAACATACGTATGTCCGCGCGACAACCGCCCCCGACTGTGGAGTCTGGGACGTCACGCTCCCTGATCTCGCTACGCCGTCGCTCTGAACTGAGCGGACGTCGTCGCTTGGAACCTCAATGCGATGTACGGCTTGCCGGGCATGTCCACGGTGAACCGTCCACTGACCGTCCCCGGCAATCGCTCCACCGTCATGTTCCATGTGTCGATGACATCGACGGTGTACTCCACCTCCGGGTCCCACAGGAACCGGCGGAACCTGGGTTGGCTGAAGCCGAAGTAGAAAAGGAGGTACTCGCCTTGCCGGCCGGCGCTGGGGATGTCCCAATCAGTGTTCACCGGGTCGAGTCCGAACGGCGCGTCTTCAAGGATCTCGCGGAGGAATCGGATCCGGGCGGGACTCGAGCCGATCAGGTCGCCACCCTTCGACCACCACAGCTCATCGCGCTCACGAAGATACGTCTCGCCGTGCCCGACGTAGCCACCTCGCACGGCACCTTCCCAGAAGCGTCGCACCATCTCGACGCCGGTGATGTTCCCCCAGCCTTGGTCGATGTCGCCTTCGTACCCGCACTCGTCGACCACGATGGGCTTCGCCCAACGCTCCCTCCACTGGTCGGTCATCTCGGCCGTCTTGTAGATGTCCTGCCGCTGCACGCTCGCGTGCGTCACCCAAGCGCGGCCATGGTCGTAGAAGTCGAAGCAGTTGTGAATGGACAGAAGATGGCCCGCAGGATCGTTTCGCTTCACGATCGCGGCGAAGCGCTCCCAGTCGTCCTCGGACTTCGTGGGCATCAAGTCATACTCGTTTGCGAGCGACCACCACACGTTCTGGAACCCGCCAAGACGAGCGACCGCGTACTGAAGGTATCGATCGTCGGCGGCGGCGCCCATGTCAGAGAAGCCCCACCGGTCGTAGGGATGGAAGAGGATCAGATCCGCTTGGATCCCGAGATCGTCAAGCTGCTGCACGCGCGTCTCAAGGTGCCGCCAGTACCGCTCATCGAACCGCTCGAAGTCGAACCCCTGCTCGGGGCCTCCCACGAAGGGATAGAGACTCGGCTCGTTCTCATTGAAGATGTACGACTTCGGAAATATGCACATCCGGATCTTGTTGAACGGGGACGTCTCGAGCGACGCGAGCGTCCGCTCCTCCAGCGTGTCGCCTTGATGCGTCCAGGCATAGGCAGTCGTCCCCACGGGAACGTACCTCTGCCCGGTTGCGTATGCGAAGTGATGACGGTCGTGGACTCGCACCGGCCCCCGCCTGTTCCCTGGGTCAGGGTGAGCGTCGAATCGCCCTTCGATCGCGTCGAGCGAGGGTGCGTTGCTCACACTCCGGAAGCGATGCGGCCCAGTCTCCTCAACGAGACACCTGACCCGATACGTGCCGTCCCCATCGTAGAAGCCTGGCACTTCGATCCGCCCGCTCGGCGACTCCAGCTGGATGCTCAGCTCGACGTCGCAGAACGGGTTCCCGTTGCTCGGGCCCTGAAACACCGCTTCGAACGTCTCATACCGCGAGACGGACTGGGCGAAGGAGACGACAGCGGACGACGGCGCGGAGTCCTGATCGAAGATGCGCGCGGCGCGTTCAGGGGACTGTCCTCGCCGATCAGAATCGTCTGCCGGTTCAGGCGGCAGCGACTCCAGTTCCTCGAACAGCGCCTGCACATCGTCGGGTCCGGCGAGAGCAGGTGAGGTACGTGCAACGAGGCTCAGCGGGTGCCCCCCCAGGGTGAGTATGGTCGAGAGGCTCTGGAGCTCAGGCATGTGACGCTGGAGCACGGCACGCGCCCGCGCATCTCTCATTACAGTTCCGAGTTTGTCGTCACGCGAGAAGACGTTGGTGACAGGATTCGGCATGAGTGTCATCCCTTCACGGACCCGGCGAATGCGCCGGACACGAAGTAGCGTTGGAACAGCAGGTAGACGATCACGACCGGTATCACCGACATGATCGTGAATGCATTGATGGGCCCGTACGAGCTCGTGTACTGAGACTGGAACCCCTGAAGCGCGAGCGGCACGGTCCACGAGTCCGAACTCTGAAGAAGCACCAGTGCCATCCCGTACTCGTTCCATGTCGCGACGAAGTCCAGAATGAACAACGCCGCGAGCGCCGGCCCTGAGAGCGGAAGGATGATCTGCCAGAACAGTCGCGCGTAGGAGGCGCCGTCGATACGTGCGCTTTCGTCGAGCTCTTCCGGGATCTGACGGAAGAAGCCGTAGAGGATGAAGATCTGGTAGGGAATGCCGAACCCGATGTATGGCAGGATCACGCCGATGTGAGTGTTCAGAAGACCGAGCGAGTTCACGACCTGGAACAGCGGTGCGATCGCGACTTGTACCGGCACCATCGCTCCGATGGCCATGGCCGCGAGCAAGATCCGGTTGCGCTTGAACTTGATGCGAGCAATCGCGAACGCAGCCGATGCGGAGATCAGCAGCCCGACCGGAACCTTGATGAGGGCGATGATCAGACTGTTGATTCCGGCGCCGAGAAGGTTCCCGGACTCGAACGCTTCAGGGTAGTTCGCCCAGTCGAAGGTCGTCGGGAGAGAGAACACCGGGGTGCCGATGGCATCCGCTTCAGTCTTGAGCGATGTGAGCAGGATGAAGACGAGTGGCAGCATCCAGATGATCAACGAGAGCACCAGAGCGATCCACAGGCCGATGCGGATGTAGTTGCGGCGACCGCGGCGTGGCTCTTGTGATGCGGACTGACCGACCACACGACTCGCGGGTGCGATGACGGTGCTCATTTGTCCTCCTGTCTTGCCGTCCATGCCAGGTACGGCAGCACGACCATGAGCGTCAGCACAAGCAGCACCGTGGCGATGGCGTTGCCGGGCCCGTATTCGTGGTTCGTAATTGATTGCTGGTAGGACCAGAGCGCGAGCACCTGGGTCATCTGAGCGGGGCCCCCGCCGGTCATTCCGACGAGGAGGTCGAATACCTTGATCGCCCCGATGAATGTAAGGACGATGACGATCACCATCGTGGGGCGCAACGCGGGCAAGGTGACGTTGCGGAACACCTGCCAGGCATTTGCGCCGTCGATGCGCGCAGCGTCGATGTGATCCTTCTGCACCGACTGGAGTCCTGCCAAGAAGAGAACCATGTTGGTGCCGACCGCCTGCCACACGAAAGCGATGAACACCGAGTAGAGGGCGATGTCCTGGTTCCCGAGCCACTGGATGTCAGCCAGCCACTCCCACCCGAGCGCCTCGCCGAGGCTTGCCCCGATGCCGTAGTTCGGGTTGTAGATCCATCGCCACATGTTGGCGACCGCGATCGAGGCGAGCACTCCGGGGATGTAGAACATGGAGCGGAAGAGATTTCGGCCGAACAGCGGCCTGTTCAGTGCAACCGCGAGAACAAGACTGATCGTCAAGGGGATGATCAGCGAGAGCACGATCCAGATGACCGTGTTTCCGAACGCTCTCCAGAAGACGGGATCCTGCGTGAAGATTCGGACGTAGTTGTCGATACCGACGAACACCTGGGGCGCACCGACGAATCCGGTCCACTCGAACAACGACAGCCGTACTGACTCGACCATCGGACCGATGACGAAGATGAGGTACGCGACCAGGGCCGGGGCGAGGAAAGGAAGTGCGACGAGGAACGGAGACCGGCGGCGTCGACGACGTCGATCGGGTACAGGCGCTGAAACTGACGCAGATGATGTTGCCATGGGAGTCCAATGCAGGTGATGGCACGCCGGTGGGAGGCCCTAAGACCTCCCACCGGCGATGAGGTCACTGGTTGTCGATGAACTTCTGCATCTCGGCGCCCGCCTCCGAGGGATCGAGCTGGTCTGTCGCCACCAGGTTCTGGATTCGCCAGTACTCGGTCGTCAGGGCAGGCGTCATCCCCTGGTCGTTGAAGTAGTAGAGCCCGGTTGCCTCATCGAAGATCGGGTTCCACTGCTTGTCGAGGCTGTCCTGTGTCGAAGAGTCGACCTCGACATTCACGTTCACCGGGCGCGAACCTACGAGTTCCTGGTTGATGCGCTGCGGCTCTTCGCTCGTCAGGTAATCGAGGAACACCGCAGCCTCGTCAGGATGCTCCGTCTGAGCGGAGACATAGACGTTCGATGTGTCGCCGTACAGCTCACCGGTGCCCGTCGGGAACAGGAAAACGCCGATCGTACTGGTGTCGACGTCGTTTGCGCGCAGGACGTTGTCGAACCAGTTCCCTTCGATGACCATCGCCGCTTCGCCCGTGAAGAAGAGCGCGTTGGCCTCGGAGTCGCTTAGGCTCACCCAACCATCGGTCAGATACTCCTGGGTCCAAGTGTGGAACTCGGAGTACGTCGAGTCGACGCACGGTTCCGCAGACCAGTCCGCCTGCTCCGTGATCAGATCCCGGAAAGTGTCGGCGCCACACTCAGTCATCAGGATGTTGTCGAGCAACCGCATCAGGTGCCAGTTGACCGTGCCACCGAACTCGATCGGTGTGATCCCCGCCGCGACAAGCTTGTCTGCGGCCTCGACCAGTTCGTCGTACGTGGTGGGGGTCTCGGTGATGCCGGCCTCAGCGAACAAGTCCTTGTTGTAGAAGACCGCGGCCCCTGCGAATCCGTTCGGGACGCCGTCATAGCCGCCGTACTGCTGCACGCTGGCCATGCCCACATCGCTGAAACGGTCCTCCCAGCCGTACTCGTCGTAGTACTCCGCGAGGTCGAGGCTTGCACCACTCTCGACGTAGTCGCCCCCGATGCCCGGACCCGCCCACGACCAATACACGTCAGGCGCGGCCGACGTTCCCAACGACGTCCGCAGCGCTTCCTTGTGACCATCGGTGGAGCGCTCCTCCACTTCGATGTTGATGTCCGGGTGGGCTTCCTCGAACCCGGCGAGAGTTTCCTCCCAGGCCTGCTTCGAAGCGTCATTCGTGTCGGCAAGCTTCCAGTAAGTCAGGGTGATCTGCCCCTCCTCGGCGCCCCCACCATCAGAGCAGGCCGCGAGGCCCGCAGTGAGCAGCAGCACACCGCCCAAAGCCAACGTCTGTGTCGTTCGCATCATTGCGCATCCTTTGTTGCTTGGCTCCGTCGCCGCCGCGAAGGCGTTCGGCGCATCTTGGAATTTCCATGTTAGCGTTTGCATGTGTCCTGTCAAGGGGCGATCTTGGCTCCACTAAATTGCTGATTTATCGGGCATTTCTGTCTCAACACGCTCGATGAACTAGTGACGCAATCGCTAACATGGTGACAACTCGATACCATAAGGATGAACTGAGCCCGGACCGGAGCAGCACATGCCACGAGGCGCACCAGCGAACGCCGCCCCATCGAGGCGCCCCACTCTCAACGATGTCGGGCGCCTCGCGGGCGTGTCCGCCCAAACGGTGTCTCGCTTCTTGACCGGCGCCTCTTTCGTTGGCGTAGACACAGGCGCGCGCATCCAGCAGGCAATCGACGCGCTCGGCTATCGCCCGAACCGCCTGGCCCGAAGCCTCCAGAATGGCAGGGCGGACACAGTCGGGGTACTGACGTCCGCCCCGCTCAATTACGGTGCCGCACAAACCCTCTCGGGCCTCAGCTTCGCAGCGCATCAAGGTGACATCACCCTCGTCACCGCGCATCTCCCTGATACGAACACGCACCCGGCGGAAGCGACGCGCACGTTGGAGCGGTTTCTTTCCATGCGTGTCGATGGGATCGTCGTTTCCGCACGTGTTGATGGGCTCGAGTCCGTCCTCGAGAAGACTGTTCGCCACGAAGTTCCCGTAGTCGTGATCACCGGTAGACCTCTCCCCCAGACCGGTAGCGTGGGCGCGGACTCCTACGCCGCAGGACGAATGGTCATGGACCACCTGCTCGAGCTCGGTCACCACCGCATCGCGTTCCTGTCCGGCCCCGACGACGGCGCGGAGTCGCAAGAGCGCGAGCGTGCTTACTACGAATCGATCGCACACGCCGGTGCGGTTCTGCTGCCCAAGCTTGCGGGTGGAGCATGGACCGGGGATGCGGGCTACGCCGCTGGTCTGCGTGCTGACTTCGAATCCTTCACCGCCGTGTTCGCGGCTGATGACGAACTCGCGCTCGGATTCTCCGCCGCCGCGCGGGAACGGGGATACCAATCCCCGCAGGACTTCTCCCTGGTCGGCATCGACGACATGCCGGAGGCGCGATACTTCTCGCCACCACTGACAACGGCCCGACTGGACTTCGTCGCGCTGGGACAGCACGCATTCGACGTGCTGCAGCATGCTGTCCGGACCGGCGAACAACGCCCTCATGTCGTCGTCTCGCCGCAACTCATCGTTCGCGACTCGACTGCCCCTCCGCCTGCTCGTTCGCAATAGATCGAGCGTGGATCGGGACTGCTTTGCAGCGCCGCCACACCAGCGGCCGATCTCGTGAGCATGCTCCTGCTGGCCGGGATCCTGGTCGTGCTGTTCTTCGCCGCGGCAGCCGACGCGTGACGGTCGACCACAAGAGAGGTCGTCCGGGCCGACGCTCCGCTGAGGCCCTTAGGTGCTGACGCGGCGGTCAGGACGGCGGAGCTGTGCTTTCTCGCACGGGCGAGGGTCGGTGTCATCGACGAGTCCTTCGGTCGTTCGCCCGTCCGCATCCAGGAGTGCAGCAACCCGAAGTGCGTCGCCCCAGGGAGACGGTTGTGAGGGACGGAAACCACTGCGCAGCGACGCAGGGGCGTGAGGATCGACCCAAACCGGCACAGCTGTTGCGGAGCAGCTGTTTCACTGCGGCCAGCTTCAGGAAGGGGAGCACGCGCGCCCAACAGTCTCAGCCGGCCAGCCCGGGGGAGTGCCACTACCCGGGCAAAGCAAAACCCCCGCCATGTAGAAGCTAGGCGAGGGTTTCTAGGATGATTGTAACGACCATCCCTGTGGCTCCGACCGGCGTCGATCCGGTGACCTTTCGATTTTCAGTCGAACGCTCTACCAACTGAGCTACAGAGCCGAGCGACGGTATGCCGCTTCCTACACGAAGGGCCTTCTTTTTCAAGAAGGCCCGCCGCTCAGAGCGACCCTGACGGGACTTGAACCCGCGACCTCCGCCGTGACAGGGCGGCACGCTAACCAACTGCGCTACAGGGCCAGATGTGTGCATTTCGCACAATTTTCAATTATATCAGGCGGTGTGACCCCAACGGGATTCGAACCCGTGCTACCGGCGTGAAAGGCCGGCGTCCTAGGCCGCTAGACGATGGGGCCGAGCGGCTGACCGAACCCATGGGGCCCATGTGCCAACTCATCAATCTTACGCACGGCCTGTCCTGATTCGCAAAATCGGGGCGCGCCATACGGCTTCCGGGCGTGTCGGTAGGGGAGGATGCAGGCGCAGCGACACGTGATCCGCATGTGTCACCTGTTGATTATGTGTCGAATGTTGTTACTGTGACGAATGTGAACTCAGCTCCTCGCGCGCCCGAACGCGCAGACGACGCCGCTGAGGCGTGCGACTGCGCGCCGACGCCCGACGAGCGGCGCCGCCTCTGGGCGCCGCTGTCGCGTCGAGGCGCGCTCGTCGCGGGAGTGCTCGGTGTGGCCTCCCTCGGAGCGCTTGCCGCTTTCAACGGATCCAGCCGCGCCGCCGCGATCACGTACAACCCCGAGGACTACCCGACGTGGGATGACGTCGAGCGCGCTCGACGCAACGAAGCCGACAAGGCCTCGGAGATCTCGCGCATCGAGTCGCACATCGCGCAGCTGAAGAACGCCGTCGCCGAGGCACAGGCGGCCGCCGAGAAGGCGGCTGACGAGTACTACGAGGCTCAGCAGGCGTATTACGAGGCCGCCTACCGCGCCGACGAGCTCCAATCGCAGGCCGACGAGCAGGCGAAGCAGGCGACGAAGGCCGCTGGCGCCGCCGCGAAGGTCGCCTCCCAGCTCTCGCGCTCGAGCGGCGACAGCACCCCCTACGAACTGCTCTTCGCGGAGTCTGCCGACGATGCCGACGAGCTCCTGTCGAAGCTCGGGCGCCTCGACAAGCTCGCGCAGCGCAACGAATCGATCTACGCCGAGGCCGTGGCCGCGCGCGATTCGGCGCAGCACCTCACCAATCAGGCCAAGGAGGCGCGCAAGGAACGCGACCGTCTCCAGCAGGTGGCGCAGGAGAAGATGGCCGCCGCGCAGGAGGCGCAGCGCGTCGCCGAGCAGGTGCTCGCGGACCAGGAAGATCACCTCATCACGCTCGAGCAGCAGCTCGCCGCGCTCGAGGACAACTCCGACAAGAAGCTCGCCGACTACAAGGAAGGCGAGAAGCGTCGCAAGGCCTACGAGGAAGAGCAGCGCCGTAAGGAAGAGGAGCGCCGCCGTAAGGAAGAGGAGCGCCGGCGAAAGGAAGAGGAGCGCCGCCGCAAAGAAGAGGAAGAGCGGCGCCGCCGCGAGGAAGAGAACAACAACGGCGGCGGTGGGGGGTCCCCCGCGCCTCCGCCGCCTCCCCCTCCTCCCTCGCCGTCCAACGGCTGGGTGCGACCCAGCAGCGGAGGGCGCACCTCGGGCTACGGATGGCGCGTCTCGCAGTGCGGACCGTCGTACTGCTCGAGCTCGTTCCACGCGGGCGTCGACCTCGCGGCCGGCTGCGGTGCGCCGATCTTCGCGGCGCACTCCGGCACGGTGGAATATGCGGGCTACAACGGCGGTTACGGCAACTACATCCGGATCAACCACGGCGGCGGCATCGGCACCGGCTATGCGCACATCGTCGACGGCGGCATCGTTGTCGGCTACGGCCAGTACGTCAATGCCGGCGACGTCATCGCCTACGAGGGCAACACCGGCAACTCCTTCGGCTGCCACCTGCACTTCGAGGTCTACGTCAACGGACCGACGGTGAACCCGATCGACTTCATGGCCAACCGGGGCATCTGGGTCTGACCCTGCGGCAACGCCGCGGCGCCCCGGTCCTTTCGGATCCGAGGCGCCGCGTTATCGCGATCAGTTGCGCGAGTCGGGGAACTCTCCCTCGCCCTGCGTCTTCGTCTGGCCCTCGCCAGCTTCGAAGCGCTCGTAGGCTTCCGTCACGAGGCGCTCCGCCTCTGCGGCGTCGGCCCAGTCATCGACCTTGACCCACTTGCCGGGCTCGAGGTCCTTGTAGTGCTCGAAGAAGTGCTCGATCTCCTTGCGGGTGTACTCGCCCAGATCGTTCACGTCCTGGATGTGGTCCCAGCGGGGATCCTTCGCGATGACCGCGACGACCTTGTCGTCGCCGCCGGCCTCGTCGCTCATCTTCAGCACGCCGACCGGGCGCACCTTCACACCGACGCCGGGAAACACCGAGTGGTCCATGACGACGAGTACGTCGAGCGGGTCGCCGTCCTCGCCGAGCGTGTTCTCAAAGAACCCATAGTCCGTCGGGTAGCCGAAGGTCGTGTAGAGCACGCGGTCGAGGAAAACGCGCCCCGTGCCGTGGTCCACCTCGTACTTCACGCGGCTACCGCGCGGAATCTCGATTACAGCGTCGTACGCGCCCATACCTGTTGTGCTCCTTGTTGTCGAGGGGGAGACGTCCGCGGATAACCCTAACCGCTACCGTGGGGAGCGTGCTGGATCCCGTTATCGCCGCCGTTCGCCGTGCCGTTCGCGAGTCGCTCGCGCCGCTTGCCGGATCCGGTTCCCGCGTTCTCGTCGCGCTGTCCGGCGGCGCCGACTCCCTCGCGCTGGCCGCGGCCACCGCATACGAGGCGTCGCGCGCGGGGCTCGAGATCTCTTCGGCGACGATCGACCACGGGCTGCAGAGCGGATCCGCCGAGGTCGCCGCGCGCGCCGCGGAGCAGGCTCGCGACATCGGGATCGCGGACGCGCGCGTCGTCCGCGTCGACGTCGATGGTGTCGGCGGGCCGGAGGCGGCGGCGCGTGACGCACGGTATGCTGCACTGCGCGAGCTCGCGACGACAACCGGATCCGCCGCTGTGCTCGTCGGCCACACGCACGACGACCAGGCTGAGACCGTGCTGCTCGGGCTGGCACGCGGATCCGGCACCGCGAGCCTCAAGGGCATGTCGCCGCGCGCGCTCGACGACCGCGGCATCGCGTGGATCCGGCCGCTGCTCGGGGTCCGCCGCGAGGAGACGCGCGCGTTCTGCGCCCACGAGGGCCTTGAGCCGTGGACAGACCCGCACAACGCGGATCCCCGCTTCGCGCGCGTGCGGGTGAGAGATCGCGTGCTCCCGGTGCTCGAGCAGGAGCTCGGCCCCGGCATCGCCGACGCCCTCGTCCGGACCGCCGATCAGTTGCGCGAAGACGACGAGGCGTTCGCCGACATGATCGACGAGATCATCGAGGACATCGTCGAGCCGTCGGAGGCGGGCATCGCGGTGTCGGCCGCCGCGCTCGCCGCGAACCCTCCGGCGCTGCGCAATCGCGTCATCCGCCACGTCGTGCGCAGCGAGTTCGGCGTTTCGCTGACCCGCACGCAGACGCAGGAGGTCGCGCGCCTCGTCACCGACTGGCGCGGCCAGGGCCCCATCGATCTGCCCGCCTGCATCGCCACTCGCCGCGGCGGTCTCGTCCACGTCACCGCGAACGAACACGATTCTCGCCAGAGCACATGAAGTAGCGTGTGCGTTCGCGAAAAACGTGTGCGTTCGCGCCCGGGTGCGCGCGTAGGGTGGATCCATGCGAGCCGCAGACATTCAGGCAGACCTCGACCGCGTCCTCGTCACGGAGGAGGAGCTGCAGGCGAGACTCGCCGAGCTCGCCGCCGAGGTGAACCGCGACTACGCCGGCAAGGACATCCTGCTGGTGGGCGTGCTCAAAGGCGCGATCATGGTCATGGCCGACTTCGCGCGGCACCTCACCATCGACGCACCGATGGACTGGATGGCCGTCTCCAGCTACGGCGCCTCGACGAAGTCGAGCGGCGTCGTCCAGATCCGCAAGGATCTCGACACCCCGCTCGACGGGAAGCACGTGCTCGTCGTGGAAGACATCATCGACTCCGGCCTGACGCTGCACTGGCTGCTCGAGCACTTCGCCACCCGCGGCGCCGCCTCGATCGAGGTGCTCACGGCGCTGCGCAAGCCCGACGCGATGAAGGTCGAGATCGACGCGAAGTACGTCGGCTTCGACATCCCGAGTGACTTCGTGGTCGGCTACGGTCTCGACTACGCGGAGGGCTACCGCGGCCTCCGCGACGTCGCCGTGCTCGCCCCCCACGTCTACTCCTGATCCAGCGGGGTCGTTCCGCCGTCGGCGAATCCCCGGCGGCCTGATAACTGCGGCCGGTAACCTGGGAGGAACCGCGTCAGTTGCGCGACCAGCCAGGAGGAGTCGGGGCACCCGAAGCACATGAACGTCAAGAAGATCATTCGGCATCCCGTCCTGTACGTGGTGCTCATCGCCGCCGCACTGATCGCCGGCTTCTCACTGTTCACGACGTTCAGCGGCCCGAAGCACGTGACCGTGCAGGAGGGCATGGAGCTGCTCGGCGGCGAGAGCGTGACCGAAGCGCTCATCACCGACGGCGACCAGCGCGTCGATCTGACGCTCTCCGACGCTTACGAGGGCGCCACCGAGGTGCAGTTCTACTACGTCTCGGCGCGCGCTGACGACGTGGTGCAGGCGGTTGAGAATGCGGATCCGGCAGACGGCTACGACGACGCGGTGCCGCAGGCGTCGTTCTTCGGCAGCCTCCTGTCGATCATGATCCCGGTCCTGCTGCTCGGCCTGCTGTTCTGGTTCCTGCTCGCGAACGCCCAGGGCGGCGGACGCATGGCGCAGTTCGGCAAGTCGCGCGCGAAGAACGTCACGAAGGAGAACCCCGACGTCACGTTCGCGGACGTCGCCGGCTCGGACGAGGCCGTCGAGGAGCTGCAGGAGATCAAGGACTTCCTGTCGGACCCGACGCGGTTCCAGCAGCTCGGGGCGCGGATCCCCAAGGGCGTCATGCTCTACGGTCCTCCCGGAACGGGAAAGACCCTGCTTGCGCGCGCCGTCGCGGGCGAGGCGGGCGTGCCCTTCTACCCGATCTCCGGATCCGACTTCGTCGAGATGTTCGTCGGCGTGGGCGCGAGCCGCGTGCGCGACCTGTTCAACCAGGCCAAGGACAACGCCCCCGCGATCATCTTCATCGACGAGATCGACGCGGTCGGACGTCACCGCGGTGCCGGCATGGGCGGTGGCCACGACGAGCGCGAGCAGACGCTGAACCAGATGCTCGTTGAGATGGACGGCTTCGACCCCAACGCGAACGTCATCGTGATCGCGGCGACGAACCGCCCCGACATCCTCGACCCCGCGCTGCTGCGTCCCGGCCGCTTCGACCGGCAGATCGGCGTCGACGCCCCCGACTTCAAGGGGCGCCTGCAGATTCTGCAGGTTCACGCGCGCGGCAAGCCCATCGCCGACGGCGTCGACCTCGAGGACGTCGCGCGCAAGACGCCGGGCTTCTCGGGCGCCGACCTGGCGAACGTGCTCAACGAGGCGGCGCTGCTGACGGCACGCTCGAACGCGCAGCTCGTCGACGACCGCGCCCTCGACGAGGCGATCGACCGCGTCATCGCCGGCCCCCAGCGTCGTACGCGCGTGATGAAGGACAAGGAAAAGCTCATCACGGCGTACCACGAGGGTGGGCACGCGCTCGCCGCGGCGGCGATGAACTACTCGGATCCGGTCACCAAGATCACGATCCTGCCGCGCGGCAAGGCGCTCGGCTACACGATGGTGCTCCCGCTGGAAGACAAGTTCTCGATCACGCGCAACGAGCTGCAGGACCAGCTGACGTACGCGATGGGCGGCCGCGTCGCCGAAGAGATCGTGTTCCACGACCCCACGACGGGCGCCTCGAACGACATCCAGAAGGCGACGGACATCGCCCGCAAGATGGTCACCGAGTACGGCATGACGACGGCCGTCGGCCCGGTCAAGCTCTCGGGCAGCTCGGGCGAGGTCTTCATGGGCCGCGACATGGGGCACGGCCGAGACTATTCGGACGGGATCGCGGAGCGTATCGACCAGGAGGTGCGCGCGCTCATCGAGCAGGCGCACAACGAGGCCTACGAGGTGCTCAACGCCAATCGCACCGTGCTCGATCGGCTCGCTCACGAGCTGCTCGAGAAGGAGACGCTCGATCACCGGCAGATCGCGGAGATCTTCCGTGATGTGAAGAAGATCGACCAGCGTCCGCAGTGGCTCTCGAGCGAAGAGCGCCCGGTGTCGCCCGTGCCGCCGATCGACGTGCCGCGCGCGGCCGCGCAGGCGGATCCGGGCCCGGCTGCGGAGGCAGCGGCGCCGCAGGCGAACACCAATCCCGAGACCGGCGGATCCCCGCGACCCGCGACTGCGTAGCCCGGACGACAGGAGAGCGTGATGGCCGTCGACACGGAACGGGTTGCCGCCCTGACGCGCGAGCTGCTCGAGGCGATCGGAGAGGATCCGGATCGCCCCGGCCTGCGCGAGACGCCCGCGCGCGTCGCGCAGGCCGCGGTCGAGCTCTACTCGGGTCTCGACGCGGATCCGATGGAGCCGCTCGCGAAGACGATCGACGTCTCGCGCGGGCCCGCCCCCGAGACGGTGCCGACGGGCGCCGTGCTCGTACGTGACCTCGGGTTCCGGTCGACCTGCGAGCACCATCTGCTGCCGTTCCAGGGGCGCGCGCACATCGCGTACATGCCGGGGGAGCGCGTCGTCGGACTCGGCTCGCTCGCGCGCGTGCTCGACATCGTGTCGGCGCGTCCGCAGGTGCAGGAACGACTCGGGGAGCAGGTGGCCGATGCGATCCACCACGGTCTCGACGCCGAGGGCGTCTTCGTCATGCTCGACGCGGCGCACGACTGCCTGCGGACCCGCGGTGAGAAGCGCCCGGACAGCACGACTGTCACCATCGCGACGCGCGGCAGTCTCGCCACCGAGGCGGCGCGCGCGGAGATGGCCGCCTACGTGATCATCGGCGTGCAGAACAAGACGACGGACGAGCCCACGATCGCGGGCCGGGACCAGCCATGATCGAGATCATGGGCATCGTCAACGTGACGCCCGACTCCTTCAGCGACGGCGGCGAATTCCTCGACCACGACGCGGCCGTGACACAGGGGCGTGCGCTCGTCGCCGACGGCGCGACGATTCTCGACATCGGCGGCGAATCGACGCGGCCTGGATCGCATCCCGTAGGGTCGGAAGAAGAACTCCGGCGGATCCTGCCGGTGATCGAGCGCCTCGCAGACGGGCCCGCTCTCGTGAGCGTCGACACCTATCGTGCCGATGTCGCCGAGCGCGCGGTCGCCGCCGGCGCGGCCATCATCAACGACGTGTCGGGCGGCCGGGCCGATCCCGACATGTTCCGGATCGCGGCCGACACCGGCGCGCAGATCGTGATCGGGCACTGGCGCGGTCCGTCGGCAGACATGTACGCGCTCGCCGACTACGACCGGGTCGGGCGCGAGGTCGCCACCGAGCTCGCGGCCCGCGTCGAGGCCGCGCTGGCGGCAGGCGTCGCGGCCGAGCGGATCGTCGTCGATCCCGGCATCGGCTTCGCAAAAGCCGGCGAGCAGAACTGGCAGCTGCTGCGCGAGCTCGCCGATGTGACCGCACTCGGGCACCGCGTGCTCGTGGGCACCTCCCGGAAGCGGTTCCTCGCCGGACCCCTCGGCGGCGACGCCTCGCGTGAGCGACGCGATCACGCGACGGCGATCACGAGCGTTCTCGCGCAGCGGGCGGGGGCGTGGGGGGTGCGCGTGCACGGCGTCGCCGCGACGCGCGACGCGCTCGCGGTCCTCGATGCGTGGGACGGCGGATCCGCATGACCGACGAGATCACGCTGACGGGCCTTGCGGCCTACGGCTATCACGGAGTCTTCGCGCACGAGCGCCGCGAGGGGCAGACCTTCCTCGTCGACGCGACGCTCCGGGTCGACACGCGCCGGGCATCGGCGAGCGACGATGTCGCCGACACGGTGAACTACGGCGAGCTCGCGGACGCGATCGTGGCGATCGTGGAAGGCGAGCCCGTGGACCTCATCGAAACGCTCGCCGACCGCATCGCGCGCGCCGCGCTCCGCGACGACCGCGTCACCCAGGTCGCCGTCACCGTGCACAAACCCGACGCGCCGATCTCCCACCGGTTCGCCGACGTGTCGGTCACCGCGCGCCGCACACGGGAGGACGTGTGACGCGCCGCCTCGCTGAGCCGATTCGCCAGGCGATGACGCGCCACGGCGCCCCGATCGTCATCGCGCTCGGGGCGAACCTCGGCGACCGTTCGCAGTCGCTCGACGCGGCGGTGCGCGAGATCGCTGAGCTGCCGCTCACGAGCGACGTTGTGTGCTCGGATCCCGTCTCGTCGGTCGCGATGACGCGTGACGGGCCGGATCCGACCAAGCCGGGCTACCTCAATGCCGTCGCGACGGCGCGCACGCGGCTCGCTCCTTCGCTCCTGCTCGCCGGTCTGCACGCGATCGAGCAGCGCCACGGCCGCGTGCGCTTCGAGCGATGGGGAGATCGCACCCTCGACCTCGACCTCATCGCGTACGGCGCGATCACGAGCGATGATGAGCGCCTGACGCTGCCGCACCCGCGTGCCCACGAACGGGACTTCGTCCTCGCGCCGTGGCTCGCCGTCGATCCCGATGCCCATCTCCCCGGGCACGGCGCGGTCGCCGACCTCGTCGCGACGCTGGCGGAGGCGACGTGAAGCGCACCGCTCCGATGACGCTCGTCGCCTGCGCCGCTCTCGGTGCCGCGACCGGATACATCGTCGACCTCGCGCTGACGAACGCCGGGCGCGCGACGTACGCGCCGAGCATCATGCTCCCTGTCCTGCTCGTCGCCCT
The DNA here is from genome assembly GCF_014640975.1 of Microbacterium faecale. Lineage (NCBI taxonomy): Bacteria > Bacillati > Actinomycetota > Actinomycetes > Micrococcales > Microbacteriaceae > Microbacterium > Microbacterium faecale. The sequence continues at coordinate 15,080 of NZ_BMHO01000001.1, read as the reverse complement.
CGGAATCTGCTGCCTGCTGTTCGCGTGGCCGATCCGACGCGCCGTGCGCGACGAGAAGGCGCCGCGCGTGGATCCGTTCCGCGCGGTGCGCGTTGCAGTGCTGGCCAAGGCCTCGAGCATGGTCGGCGCGCTCGCCGGATCCTTCGCGCTCGGACTCGTGACATTCGTCCTCACACGACCCGTCTCTCCCGCAGTAGGCTCGATGGCGGAGACGATCGCGACAGCGGTCGCGGGGGCTGTTCTTGTGATCCTCGCGCTCGTCGCCGAACACATGTGCACGCTGCCGAAGGATCCAGATGACCGCGAGTCAGACCCCTCCTCTTCCGGAGCAGAACCCGAGTTCTGAGCCGGCCACGCGCCGCGAAGCCGCGGAGCGCGCCGCTCAGGAACAGCCGCAGCAACCAGCCTCGGATCCGTCGGCGGAGCCGGCACCCGATCAGCCCGTGCCTCCCGCGCCGCAGCAGGTTCCGCCGCGGCCCCCTGCGCCGCCGCAGGCCCCACCGTCCGCGGAGCCGCAGCACTCACCGCCGCACGTGGCGCCGGGACAGGAGCCCGCGCCGCACGGCGAGCCCGCGCAGAGCGTTCCCTCGGCGCCGGACTTCCCACCCGCCGGAGATCCGATCGCCGCGCCCGAGAGCCTCGACGAGGAGACCTACACCGCGTTGCGCGAACCACGTGCGGGCGGCCTGCAGCTCGATGGCACGTGGCACCAGATCTCGCCGAAGTACGTGGTGTCGCAGGTCGTGCAGAGTGTGGCCCTGGTGGTGTTCGTCGTCGCAGCTGCCGTTGTCGTGTCGCTCATCTCCGAACAGCCGTGGCCATGGATCGCCGCCGGAGTGATCGTGATCGTCCAGGTCGTCGGGCTCATCATCCTGCCGCGCCAGGCGCGCGCACTCGGCTACATGCTGCGCGCGGACGACATCGTGTTCCGCAGGGGCATCCTGTGGCAGCGGGTCGTGGCGGTGCCGTACGGGCGCATGCAGCTCATCGACATCACGCATGGGCCGCTCGACCGGGTGTTCGGCATCGCGAAGCTCAAGATGGTCACTGCCGCCGCGTCGACCGGCGTCGAGATCCCTGGCCTCACGGACACCGCCGCGGAGGCGTTGCGCGACACGCTCATCGACGTCGCGGAGACCCGGAGGACCGGTCTGTGAGCGTTCCCGCGGATCCGCAGCAGCAGCCCGCCGAGGCGGTGCTGCCGGGAGGCGGGAACAGCAACCTCGCGGACGGTGAATGGCACCGCCTGCACCCCTTGACGCCGCTGTTCAAGGGCGGCCTCGTGATCGTGATCCTGTTCGGTGTCGTGATCGCGAATCTCCGCGACCGCCTCATCTTCATCGGCATCGGAATCTTCGCGCCCGACGAGGTGCAGGACGACATCGAGTTCGAGTCCGAGGATCCGATCAGCTGGGCGCTCGACTGGACGTTCGCCAACAACATGATGTTCCTTGCGGCGATCGCCATCGTGCTGGTCGTGGCGGCGTTCGTCGTCGGGTACTGGCTCGTCTGGCGGTTCCAGCAGTTCCGCATCACCGACGAGAACGTCGAAGTCAAGAAGGGCATCATCTTCCGGTCGCAGCGGCGTGCGCCGCTCGATCGCGTGCAGGGAGTGAACCTGACGCGACCGTTCCCCGCGCGCCTGATCGGCATGGCCAAGCTCACGCTCGAAGGGGCGGGGACGGGGGCCGACGTCGCGCTCGAGTACCTCGCGACGAACCGCGCCGAAAGTGTGCGCGCCGACATCCTGCGCCTTGCGTCCGGCGCGCGCCAGCAGCGTGCCCAGGATCGATCGTCCGGCGAACAGCGGGAGTCGCTCAGCGGGACCGTCAGCAGCGGGGTGTCGGACATCATCGGCGGCGTCGAGCAGGACGATGTCGCTCCTGAGACGGTGGTGCGGATCCCGCTCGGCCGCCTGATCGGCTCGCACGCAATCACCGGTGCGATGTGGATGGTGTTCTTCCTCGTGGTCATCGGCGGAACCGTGTTGGTGCCGATCGCGATCTTCGAGGATGGTCCGGACAGGTGGATCGCAATGTTGATCGCGGGGCTCAGCACCGCGATCCCGATGATCATCGCGGCGGTCGCCGTCGTCTGGAACGCGCTCCAGAAGGGATTCCGCTACTCGATCGCGCCGACGCCGGATGGCGTGCGCATCTCGAGTGGCCTGCTGACGACCGTCAGCCGCACGATCCCGCCGGGACGCGTGCACGCGGTCGAGATCACGCAGAACCTCCTGTGGCGTCCGTTCGGCTGGTGGAGCATCCGCATCAACCGCATGGGCGGGACGAGTGCGGCGCAGCAGAACAGCTCGCAGGCGCAAGCCGCGGCGATCATCCTGCCCGTCGGAACTCGCGCGGACGTCGAACGCGTCGCGTCGCTGCTGCTGCCCCACGCCCCCGAAGGGGATGAGCTGTTCGTCTGGCAGCACGGCATGCTCGGGCCACAAGAGAACGACCCGTTCACGACGACGCCGAAGCGTGCGTTCATCTGGCACTGGCTGCAGCGCGGTCGCCTCGGCGTACGCGTGACGAACTTTGCGTTGCTCGTGCGCCGCGGTCGGCTCGGACGACGTCTCGCGATCTTCCCGCTCGCGCGGCTTCAGGGGGTCGGGGTGAGCCAGGGCGTCATCGCGCGGAATCAGCGTCTCGGCCACCTGCGCGTGCATACCGTTCCCGGGCCGGTCTCCGGCGCGGTCAGCTCGCTCGATGTCGATGATGCCCAGCGCCTCGCCGACGTCGTCAGCCGCGGTGCGATGGCGGCGGCGAACAGTGACCAGACCCACCGCTGGGCCGAGGTGTCATAAGCGCGGATCGCTCTCGCCGAGCGTCGGGTAATTGCGCGGGTTGCGGCCGATTCGACACATATCTCGAGACGGCCGACGAATTCCGAGACGCTCGACAAAGTCATGCGCGGGCCGACTCCGGCGTGGAAAGGTGGACGAATGAAGCGAGACGGCAGGCTGGGCGTCGGCATCGTCGGCGCGGGACGCGTGGGACCGGTGCTCGGCGCCGCGTTGGCGGGAGCCGGGCACCAGATCACGGGCATCACCAGCGGATCCGACGATGAGCGCGCGGCCGCGGTGCTGCCAGGGGTCCCCGTGCTCGACGCGCCCGACGTGATCCGCCGCAGTGAACTCGTGCTCATCGCGGTACCGAGCGCGCGCCTGGCTGAGATCATCGCGGGATTCGCCGAGGCGGGGCTATTTCAGCCCGGGCAGCTCGTGCTGCACACGGACGCGGCGCACGGCATCGACGTGCTCCGACCGGCGGTCGCGGCAGGCGCGATCCCGCTCGCGGTGCACCCCGCGATGACTTTCACCGGCACGTCGATGGATCTGCGCCAACTGGCGGCCACCTATGCCGCCGTCAGCGCACCGGGGGCCGTGCTGCCGATCGCGCAGGCGCTCGCGGTGGAACTCGGGTGCGAACCCATCGTCGTCAGGGACGAGGATCGCGCGGCGTACGCCGAGGCGATCGAGACGGCGACGCAGTTCTCGCGTCAGATCGTGCAGCAGTCGACGGGGATCCTGCGCGGCATCGGCGTGGAGAATCCCGGCGGCTTCCTCTCGGCCCTCGTGCGCTCGACGGTCGACCACGCGCTGCAGCAGGCGACGCCGGCCATTCCCGACGTCCTCCCGCCCGACCTCGACGCCTGAGGATCGCCAGTTCTCGCACGGGGTGGATCGCCCGACCCACCCGCCGGTCCCCACGTGACGTGGGTCGCCAGAGATTGCGGCTGGGCGTCGCCCAGCGCCGCAATCTCTGGCGACCCACATGGTGACTGACGGGCACGACCCGCGGGAGGGGGTTTCCAGCAGGTGGCCAATAGACTGGGGCGAGCCTCCAGCCGACCCGAATGAGAGACCTCGCGCATGACTGATACGCCCGCAGAGCACGCTGCCACTGAAGAGGACGACGTCTTCGAGCAGAAGTCCGTGCGGATGGCGAAGCGCGCGCGTCTGATCGACGAGAGCGCCTCTGCCGCGGACGGCCCCTACCCGGTCTCGGTCGCGGTGACCACGACGATTCCGGCGATCCGGACCGAGTACGGCGACCTCGAGGCTGGCGCCGAGACGGGCGTGATGGCAGGCGTCGCCGGCCGCATCGTCTTCAGCCGCAATACGGGCAAGCTCTGCTTCGCGTCGCTCCAGGCGGGCGACGGGTCGCGGATCCAAGCAATGGTCTCGCTCGCGAAGGTCGGCGACGACTCGCTCGCACGGTGGAAGGAACTCGTCGACCTCGGCGACCACGTCTTCGTCTCCGGCGAGATCATCTCGAGCCGTCGTGGCGAGCTGTCGATCATGGTCGAGGACTGGCACATGGCGGCGAAGGCGATCCTGCCGCTGCCGAACCTCCACACCGAGCTGAGCGAGGAATCACGCGTCCGCCAGCGTTACCTCGACCTTCTGGTGCGCGACCAGGCGCGCGCGACCGTGCGTGCCAGGGCGACGGTGATGAAGAGCCTGCGGCAGACCTTCGACGGGCAGGACTTCCTCGAGGTGGAGACGCCGATGCTGCAGGTGCAGCCGGGCGGCGCCGCCGCGCGTCCCTTCGTGACGCACTCGAACGCCTTCGACACCGAGCTGTTCCTGCGGATCGCCCCCGAGCTCTACCTGAAGCGCGCCGTCGTCGGCGGCATCGACCGGGTCTTCGAGATCAACCGCAACTTCCGCAACGAGGGCGCCGACTCGACGCACAGCCCCGAGTTCGCCATGCTCGAGGCCTACCAGGCGTACAGCGACTACAACGGCATCGCCGACCTCACCCAGCAACTCATCCAGCAGGCGGCGATCGCGGTGCACGGATCGACGACAGTGACCTGGGCGGACGGCAGCGAACACGATCTCGGCGGTGACTGGTCGCGCATCTCGATGTACGCGTCGCTCTCCGAGGCCGCGGGCCGCGAGATCACGCCCGAGACCTCGCTGTCGGAGCTCACCGCGCTCGCCGAGGCCAATGACGTAGAGATCCCCGAGCACGCGACGCACGGCAAGCTTGTCGAAGAGCTGTGGGAGCACTTCGTCAAGCAGCACCTGACCGCGCCGACCTTCGTCATGGACTTCCCGGTCGACACGAGCCCGCTCGTGCGCGATCATCGGTCGGTCGCCGGCGTCGTCGAGAAGTGGGACCTGTACGTCAACGGGTATGAGCTGGCCACCGGCTACTCGGAGCTCGTCGACCCCGTCATCCAGCGGGAGCGCTTCGTCGAGCAGGCCAAGCTCGCCGATCGCGGCGACGTCGAGGCGATGCGCATCGACGAGGACTTCCTCCGCGCGCTCGAGCACGGCATGCCGCCCACGGGCGGGATGGGGCTCGGCATCGACCGGCTGCTCATGACGCTCACGGGCCTCGGCATCCGCGAGACGATCCTCTTCCCACTCGTCAAGTAGCCGGCTGGGCGACCCACCACGAGGGGGCGAGCGGCGACCCCTCGGGGTCGTACGCCCACCCGGGGATCATGCCGCCATCGGTCATCCGCGCGACGAGACTCGCGAACGACAGATGCGGATCCAGGTCGAGCGCGAGCTGCGCATACCGCGCGGCGTGGGTGGCGCCGCCGAGCGCCCACGAGAGCCAGCCGCACACGGCGAGAAGGCTCGCGCGATGGGAATCGGGCGTGCGCGCGACGAGGGAACGGACCGCGTCGCGGGCCCTCTCGAGGCGTGCGCGGTCGGGCCGCGGGCCCTCGCCGGCGATGCGGACGGCGAAATCGGGCGTGCGCGTCTCTCCGCGCAGCCAGCTCGCCTGCCATTCGCGGGTCATCCGCGCCTCGTCGGCGTCGCCGGTCCACTGCGTCAGCACGACGTCGCGCAGAGCAGGGCTGCGCAGGATCCACGCCCAGAGCGCCGCCTCCGCAGGGTCCGGAGCGGCGTCGTCCGTGACGAGCCGCTCGGCCAGTGCGTACGGATCCGCGTCGAACGCCGCCAGCTGCGCGTCCACATCCGCGAGATCCGTGGTCCCCTTGGCTTCGTCATCCAGCCGAGTGAAGGCGTCTCCGGGAAGGCGTGACAGCGCGGCCAGTCTCGGGCGGACGAGCGCGATCTCGTCTTCGGACACCGCGATGTCGATGCCCGCCCACTGGCTCGGTTCGACACGGAGTTCGCGCTCGGGATCCGCCTCGGCGATCTCGGCCAGTGGGCGCGGGACCGCCTCGTCGTAGGACGCCCAGCCGTCGGCGGCGACGCACAGCTCTCCGACGACGCGCAGGCCGCATGCTTCGGCCCGGTCTCCCACGAGCGCGACGAGATCCTCGTGCGCGACGCCCGCGCCGTCGAGCACGGGGCCGTCGGTGTAGATCACGACGATCACGCTCTCAACATCGGGCACGCGACAGGCATACCCGATGGCCGTGGCGGCGGTCTGGGCGATCTGGGCGGCTGGCGGGAGATCGATGCGGAGCACGCCGCGCGTGTGGGTGCCGCTGACCGGCACCAGGACGAGACTGTCGCGCGGCGTGAACCCCACCTGGTGGGGGAGCGAGGCGAGCAGAGGAAGAGCGGACGGGGGAGCGATTTGTGAGGTCATGCCCCGATGTTCGCGGCATCACCGGTGCGCGAGTGCGGAGTCCACAGGCTCGCGGCGGCGAACCGTGCCTGTGGACCAGTCTCCCGACCGATTCGACACGCGCGGCGGCTGATCCGCGGGCACCGGTCGGCACACAGCCGCCCCCGATCTCGTGCCGGTAAGATGAAGCCGTGGACGATTACTGGATGGCGGCTGCCTGGTCGATTCTGCCGACCATCGTCATCACGATCCTGTTTTTCTGGATCCTCCGCAACATCCTGAAGTTCGACCGCACCGAGCGCCGCTCCTACGCGAAGATCGAAGCCGAAGAGCGCACGAGACGCGGTCTTCCTGCACCGCGCGACTGACTCCTCTAAGCTCGTCCGCAGGGAGGTCGAGTGTTGGAGTGGCTGACATGGTCCGCGGCCTGGGCCACCTTCGTCGTCGTCATCGACATGACGATTCGGATCACAGCAATCATGTTCGTGCCTCCGGGGCGTCGTCCGACCTCGGCGATGGCATGGCTCCTGCTGATCTTCTTCCTGCCGGTGCCCGGCGTCCTGCTGTTCCTGCTTATCGGAAACCCGCGCCTGCCGAAGAAGCGCCGCGAGGTGCAGAGCGAGGTCAACAGCTTCCTGCACGCGGCGAACGACTCGCTTGAGCTCGGCACCCTGCTGCCGAACCCGCCGGAATGGTTCGAGTCGATCGTCGACATGAACCGAAAGCTCGGCGCCCTGCCGCTGTCGGGAGACAACGGTGCGCGCCTCATCTCGGACTACCACGAGAGCATCCGGGCGATGACAGAGGCCGTCCGCGGCGCGCAGCGCTACGTGCACGTCGAGTTCTACATCCTCAAGGCCGACGCCGCGACCGAGGACTTCTTCGTCGCGATGGAAGAGGCGATCGCGCGGGGCGTGCCCGTGCGTGTGCTGATGGACCACTGGGCGAACCTGTCGAAGCCGCTGCACCGGCAGACGAAGGAGCGCCTCACCCGCATGGGCGCTGACTGGCACCTGCTGCTGCCGCTCCAGCCGCTCGCGCGCAAGTTCCAGCGCCCCGATCTGCGAAACCACCGCAAGCTCCTCATCGTCGACGGCGACGTCGCGTTCCTCGGTTCCCAGAACCTCACGGATCCGTCGTACAACGTGCCGAAGAACATCCGCCGCGGCCTGCAGTGGGTCGACCTCATGGTCCGCCTCGACGGCCCCGTCGTCCGCTCCGTCGACGCGGTCTTCCTCACCGACTACTACAGCGAGACGAATGAGGTGCCGGACGGAATCGACCTCGCGGAGGTCACGGCCGGATCCGACGACTACGACTGCCAGGTCGTGCCGTCCGGCCCCGGGTTCGAGAGCGAGAACAACCTCCAGCTGTTCCTGAGCCTGCTGTACGCGGCCCAGGAGCGCGCGATCATGGTCAGCCCCTACTTCGTGCCGGACGAGGCGCTGCTGCGTGCCGTCTCTGGAGCGGCCGCGCGCGGAGTGCAGGTCGACCTGTTCGTCAGCGAGACGAGCGATCAGGCCATCGTCTACCACGCGCAGCGCAGCTATTACGAGACGCTGCTGCGCGCCGGGGTGAACATCTGGCAGTACCGTGCGCCGTTCATTCTGCACACGAAGTCGCTGTCGATCGACGACGAGACGGCCGTCATCGGGTCCAGCAACATGGACATGCGCTCGTTCGGCCTCAACTTCGAGGCGTCGTTGCTCGTGCGCGGGCGCGAGTTCGTCGACGAACTGCGCGACGTCGAGGAGCTGTACCGTCAGAACTCCACGCTGCTGACGCTCGAGGAGTGGCTGAAGCAGCCGTTGCGCTCACGCGCCCTCGATAACCTCGCGCGTCTCACGAGCGCGCTGCAGTAGGCGACCGCCGCGCGGCAGAGCCACGAGCAGGGCGCCCTGGTCGACGCGGCAGTGGATCCGCGAGGCGAAACCGAAGCCGTCGCCGTCGAGCTCCACCGGACTCGGCTCCGGTGACGCCGCCTCGACGGCGCGACCCGCCAGATAACGGATCGACTGGTTGCGCGTGCGCTCGACCACGCGTCGGCCGAGGCGGGAGCGGCGCAGCACCGAGTTGTCCCACCACACCTTCCGCCACACGCCGATCCACCCGAACAGTCCGGCGGGCTGGATCAGCGCGACGTCCAGGAGTCCGTCGTCGATCTTCGCACCCGGCACGAGCTCGATACCCGCGGGAAGCGCGCCGCAGTTCGCGAAGAGCACGCTCTGCACCTTGACCGAGTGCAGCGAGCGACCGTCGACCTGGTAGGCGATGCGGAACGCCTTCGCCGTCGGCAGCGACCGCGCGGCGCCGTCGACGTACGCCACCCAGCCGAGCTGCTTCTTCATGCGGGGGTTCGTGTTCGCGATCATGGCGGCGTCGAGCCCCATGCCGGCCATCACGACGAACGCGTGCGTCTCGGCCTCGCCGCTCGCGCGCGTGAGTGTCGCCAGTCCGATGTCGACGCCGGTCACGTCGCCGTCGAACGCGGCGCGCACCATCGGATCCATGTCGTCGAGTGGCAGGAGCAGGTTGCGCGCGAGCAGGTTGCCCGTGCCGCTCGGCACGATCGCGAGCGGCACCCCGGATCCGCGCATCGCCTCCGCGACCGAGCGCACGGTGCCGTCCCCACCCGCGACGAGAACGACGTCGACGCCTTCCGCGAGCGCGCGACGGGTCGCCTGCTGCCCTGGATCCTCGATGGTCGTCTCGAGCAGGAGCGGTTCGCGCCAGCCGGCTCGCGCGGACTGCGCCGTGACGGCCGCGACGAAGCGGTCGACGCTGCGCACCTTCACGGGGTTGTAGACGGCGGCGGCCCGCTTGCGGTCGCCGAACTCGTGGCCCATGCGCTCACTCTACGCACGCGCACGTTCCCCGGCTTCGTGCACATCCGGCCGATAGACTGAGTGCTGTGATCGATCCCGCACTTCTTCGCGAAAACCCCGAGGCCGTCACGCGTTCGCAGATCGCGCGCGGTCGCTCTCCCGAGAGCGTCGATGCCGCGATCGCCGCCGAGGCGCAGCGCCGGGCGGCGCTGACGACGTTCGAGGAGCTGCGCGCCGAGCAGAAGGCGTTCGGCAAGCAGGTCGCGCAGGCGTCCAAGGAGGACAAGCCCGCCCTCGTGGCGAAGGCACAGGATCTGGCGCAGGCCGTGAAGGACGCGCAGGCCGCGTCGAACGCGGCCGAAGACGCGTACCGCGCGGCGATCGATGGCATCGAGAACATCGTGCTCGATGGCGTCCCGGCTGGCGGCGAGGAGAACTTCGTGACGCTCCGCGAGGTCGGCGCGGTCCCGACCTTCGACTTCGAGCCGCGCGATCATCTGCAGCTCGGCGAGATGCTCGGCGCGATCGACATGGCGCGCGGTGCGAAGGTGTCGGGCGCGCGCTTCTACTTCCTCACCGGCATCGGCGCCCGCCTCGAGATCGCGCTGATGAACTACGCGCTCGACACGGCGCTGAAGAACGACTTCACGCCCATGATCACGCCGACGCTCGTGCGCCCGGACATCATGGCGGGCACCGGTTTCCTCGGTGAGCACTCCGACGAGATCTACCACCTCGCAGACGACGACCTCTACCTCGTCGGCACGAGCGAGGTCGCGCTCGCCGGGTACCACCGCGACGAGATCCTCGAGCTGCCCGAGAGCGGATCCCTGCGATACGCGGGCTGGTCGACGTGCTACCGCCGCGAGGCCGGCGCGCACGGCAAGGACACGCGCGGCATCATCCGCGTGCACCAGTTCAACAAGCTCGAGATGTTCGTCTACTGCGACCCCGCAACCGCCGAGGCCGAGCACGAGCGGCTGCTCGCGCTCGAGGAGCAGATGCTCACCTCGCTCGGGCTCGCCTACCGCGTGATCGACGTGGCCGCAGGCGACCTCGGATCCAGCGCCGCGCGCAAGTACGATACCGAGGCCTGGGTGCCGACGCAGGACGCCTACCGTGAACTCACCTCGACCTCGAACTGCACGACCTACCAGGCGCGTCGACTCGGGATCCGGCACCGTCAGGACGACGGCGGCAAGACGCAGACGGTCGCGACCCTCAACGGCACCCTCGCGACGACTCGATGGATCGTCGCGCTGCTCGAGACGCATCAGCGCGCCGATGGATCCGTCGTCGTGCCGGAGCCGCTGCGCCCTTACCTGGGTGGCCTCGAGGTGATGGAGCCGATCACGTGACGGATCCTCTGCTCACCGCAGCGCCCCGCGCCGCGCGCGACGGACAGCAGTGGCTGATCGCGCTCGACATCGACGGCACGGTGCTCCTCGAAGATGACTCGCTCAGCCCCGGCGTCGTCGACGCCGTTGCTGACGCCGTTGCGAACGGACATATCGTGACGCTCGCGACGGGGCGCAGTTGGGAGTCGACCGTCCACGTGCTCGAATGGCTCGGCCTGACCCCCCGCTATGTGGTGACGGCGAACGGCGCCACCATCATGGAGCGCGACGACAGCGAGGCGACGAAGTACCGTCGGCACATCATCGAGACCTTCGACCCGACCGAGGTGCTCACGCACATCGAGCAGCACCTGCCCGACGCTCACTACATGGTCGAGCTCGCCGACGGCACCCGCCTGTTCAATCAGCAGCTCGATGACTGGAACCTCTCCCACGCGAACGCACACCGCGTCGACATCGCGGACATGAAGGGCCAACAGGTAACCCGCGTCGTCGTCATCTCCGAGGAGCACGACGACGGCTCGTTCAACGACTTCGTCGAGCGCATGGGCCTGCATCAAGTCAGCTATTCCGTGGGCTGGTCGGCGTGGCTCGATATCGCCCCGCACGGCGTCGACAAGTCGACCGCGCTCGAGCAGGTCCGAGAGAGCCTCGAGATCGCACGGGATCGCGTCGTCGTCGTGGGTGATGGGCGCAACGACATGCAGATGCTCGACTGGGCACGCGAGGCCGGCGGCGAGGCCGTCGTGATGGGCCAGGCGATCGCCGAGGTCGCCGAACGCGGTTCGCGCATCACAAGTTCTGTCGAGGCGGGCGGCGTCGCCCACGCGCTCGCGGCGATCGGCGTCATCGCGCGCTGAAGCAACCCATATGCGACGCTCAGGTATGGCGTGCAGAATCTCGCGAACGTTCCTCCGCTAGAATCGGCCCCGGCCGGTGAGCACCGCTCACCTGGGGAGAGTTGTCCGAGCGGCCGAAGGAACTGGTCTTGAAAACCAGCAAGCAGCAATGCTTCGTGGGTTCGAATCCCACACTCTCCGCCATCAGCCGGAAGGGAACCGAGTGAGCAGTTCGTCGAGGGGCCGCCTGCCCGGTCCGATCGCGCGCCACACGAAGCTGCGCTCGCCGAGTTTCGTCCGACGGATCCTCGCCGGCATCGCCTTCGCACTGTCCGCAGTGCTGGTCGCGACCGTGGGCGTCGCGGCCTATGCGTACAACGACTATTTCGGCGCACTGCGGGACAACGCCGTGACGATCGGCGACCAGGGGACCGAACCGCCCGACGTCGACGTGCTGCCGGATGAGGAAGTCAACATCCTCATCGCGGGCGTCGACAAGTGCGAGGTCGACTGGGTCGAACAGTTCGGCGACCGCTGCTCGATGGAACAGGCACTTGCGCAGGAAGACACGTTCTCGAACCAGCTCAACGACGTCAATATGGTCGTGCACGTGTCTCCGGAGCCGCGGCGCGTGACCGTCGTCAGCATCCCGCGCGACCTCATGACCTCGCGTCCGGAGTGCACAGACATCGACGGGAACCCGACGTCGGGGGCCACCGTCGCGGCGTTCAACGAGTCGTACGGCACGGGCGGACTCGACTGCGTGGCGCGGACGGCGGAGGAGCTGACGGGCCTCGAGATCCATCACGCTGCCCTCATGACCTGGGGCGGCGTGATCGAGGTGACTAACGCCATTGGCGGCGTCACGGTCTGCCTCGAACAGGAGATCCCGTTCGACCGCGAGACGAACTTCGAGCTCTCGGTCGGCGAGCACACGCTCGTCGGAATGGACGCGCTGCAGTTCCTCCGCACGCGCAAGACCCTGCAGACCGGATCCGACCTCGACCGCATCGGCAACCAGCAGCTGTACATGGGGGCCCTCGTGCGCAAGCTCGTGAGCGAGGAGACGTTCGGTGACGTGGGCAAGCTGTTGCGGCTTGCGAACGCGGTGACCGAGAACACGACCGTGTCGACGGGCCTCGCCGACCCGATGGCGATGGTCTCGATCGCGAGTGCGCTGCGCGGAATCCCGCTCGACGACTACGCGTTCATTCAGTTCCCGGCGGTGGATTACGCCCCGGACCCCAACAAGCTCGCACCGGTGCCGGAGTCGTGGGACCTTATCGCCCAGGCGCTCGCGAACAACCAGCCGATCGATCTGGGCGAGGACGATCCCGATGCGACTGAGACGCCCTCGCCGACGGACACTCCGGAACCGACGGACACGCCCGACCCCAACCAGGTCGTGCTGCCCGACTACCTGCGCGGCTCCAACGCCGACGACGCGGCAAACTGCGCGCCGGCCGACGGCCTGTTCTGACACGCACGGTTTCGTGCTCGGGGTCGCGACCCGTTAGGATTATTCGACGCACCCCGCGCGGGCTGCGAGGAGACGTGCCGGAGCGGCCGAACGGACTTCACTGCTAATGAAGGGTCGGGGTTAAACCTGACCGGGGGTTCAAATCCCCCCGTCTCCGCCAGCGAAAACCCCAGCATTGCTGGGGTTTTCTCGTTCCCACCCTGAACATGACACAAATGGCTCGAAATCCGGTGTTTTCGGTGCATTTGCGTCAGGTTCGGGGCGGAGCGTTTCGGGAGTGTGCAGGTGCGTTCGCTACCCTCGACGCGGGTTCCCCTGCGGCGGGGCCCACCACAGGCTGTGCATCTACCGGCCGTCGGCATCTCCGGCGGACAGCGGCGGCACTCACCGCTCACCGTGAGGTGTCAATGTCCCACATCGACCTCGAATCCGCCCCCGCGGACCGCCCGCCTTCGCTCCTCCGCAGCGTCGGGCTCGGCTACTTCCTGATCGCGTTCTTCGCCCGCGTGCCGTTCGCGATGATGGTCGTCGGCGTGCTGACGATCGTGGCGACCGCGCGCGGATCCATCTCGGCTGCCGGGATGAGTTCCGCGGCGGTAGGCGTCGGCACCGCGTGCTTCGGTGCGTTGCTCGGAGCCGCGGCGGATCGTTTCGGCCAGCGGCCCGTGCTGATCGTCGTGGCGACCGCCAACGCGCTGCTCATGGTCGCGTTCGCCGCGGTCGTCTACAGCGACGCTCCCGATCTCGCGATGTACGCCGTGGCCTTCACCGTCGGCGCGACCGCGCCCCAGGTGGCACCGATGTCGCGAGCACGCCTCGTCGGGATGATCGACCGGATCACGCGACCCGAGCGACGGCCCCGGATCGTGTCATCGACCATGGCCTACGAATCCGCCGCCGACGAGACCGTCTTCGTCCTCGGTCCGTTCGTCGTGGGGATCCTCGCGGCCGGGCTGGCCCCCTGGGCGCCGCTCGTCGGGGCCGCGGTCCTCACGATGGCCTTCGTCGTCGCGTTCGCACTGCACCCGACCGCCCGTCGCGCACGCAACACCGGGCACGACAGCCAGCTGGCGTCACCCATCCGCGAGCTCTTCCGCGCACGCGTGCTCGTCATCGTGATCGGGATCTTCGGCGTCGGGCTCTTCTTTGGAAACACGCTCACCTCGCTGACCTCGTTCATGGCGGACCGGGGTGCGGCCGAGAGCGCGGGCGTCATGTACGGCGTGATGGGCATCGGATCCGCGATCTTCGCGCTGGGCGTGTCGATTCTGCCGGCGCGGTTCACGCCACGCGCGCGCTGGGTCGTGTTCGCGGCCGTGATGCTGCTGGGCAGCACGCTCGTCGCGACGGCCGACAGCATCGTCACCATGGTGGTCGCGCTCGGACTCGTCGGCATCGGGATCGGACCGACGATCGTCACGCAGTACAGCTTCGGCGCCGCGGCGAGCCCCGTCGGGCGATCGACGACGGTCATGACGATGCTGGGCTCGGGCGTCATCGTGGGTCAGTCGTTCGGATCCGCGCTCACGGGACAGATCGCGGAGACGCTCGGCACGCCGGCGGCCCTGCTGCTGCCGGCTCTCGCGGCCGCCGTCGTGCTCGGATCCGGCATCGTGAACGCCCGGCTGTATCGGCCCGTACTCCGCTGATTCCCGCGAGACACGCCCGGCGGCAGCCCCGATTGGCGCCCCAGGGGACACCCGCGTAATGTTTACATCTGTTGCCGCCAAGCGGTGAGGTCGAGTCGAGAGGCTCCCCGCCCCAGGTCGAGCAACAGACATCCTCTTCAGGTCGGGCTCAGGCTCGTGTGATTGGATGTAATTCTTCCCGCACACAGACGGTTTCAACTGCTTCGGCGTGTTGTTTTGACTGTTGATTGTGGTGTGGTTAGGATTGAGAAGTTGCCCCGGAGGGCTCGGCTTGGTTGTCGAGGGCTGGGTGCGTCTGATCTTTGAGAACTCAACAGCGTGCACTTGTCAAATGCCAAATTTTGTCCCTGTAGCCCTTTTTGGGGTTATGGAGATTCCTTTGGATCAATTGATGTCAGTTGACATTTTTATTGGTCAGTTTCA